>CAVPKR010000126.1:0-12627 GCA_963705675.1 Terriglobia bacterium | reverse complement strand
ATCAATTGCTGGACAGATATGCCCGAGTCCCGAGTCCCGGCGTGGTGGTCCGGCGGAGGTCCCGACGTGACACGACCCGGAAGGGAATCGGCGACAATCGGGGCGACAGCGGCCGGCCTCTGATCGGATTCGCGAAGAATTGCCCACGCGACGCCGCTCGGGGTATCGTCAAGATCGGGAGCGCCGCTGGTCGGGCCGTCTTCTTCTGATCCGGGACGGTACCCGCCGGACCCCGGTCGGCCCGCAACACTGGACAGGAGGCGCATGGCGACGGGGACAAAGACACGAACTCGCCGACCGCTGGGTCGTGATCCGTACGGACTGGGCGGGCTACCGGGCGATGCTCAAGATCCGCGGCGAGGGCCCGTCGCCCCGTATCATTTATCTGGACGGGAGGATGACGCTCGTGTCCCCGGGGTACTCGCACGAGTTGATCAAGAAGCGGCTGGCTACGCTCATCGAAGAGGTCATCATCGGGTTAGACATTCCCGCCGTCGTCGCCGGCGCGACGACACTTCGGGATAAACCGCGCCGTGGGGGCGCCGAGGGCGACGAGGCCTATTACTTCGCCAACTCCGAAAAGGTCGCCGGGAACAAGGCGATCGACCTGCGCGTTGACCTTCCGCCGGACCTGGCGGTCGAGGCCGTCGTGTCGCACCCGGTCAAGGACGCGCTGGAGGTGTACCGCCGGCTCGGCGTGCCCGAAGTCTGGGTCTGTGACGGGCGGTGCTTCGGGTCATGGCCCTCCAGGCCGATCAGACCTATGCCCAGCGCGCCGACCAGCAAGTCCTTGCCGATGCTCTCGGCCGTGGACCTGCTGAGATGGGTTCAGCACCTGCCCGATGCCAGGCACAATACATGGGGTCGCGAGGTTGGAATTACTAACACTGGTGCTATTAGTGGTGCTACTTCTATTACAGCTAATGGCACTATTACCTTCTCAGGTCTACCAGCTGCAGCAGGCGTAGTTACAAATAACTCATCTGGAGTGCTCTCTAGTGTCTCAGGAGCAAACAATCAACTCTTAGCTATTAATGGAGCAGGTACAATTGGTTTTAGTAATGCAATCCCAACTGGGTACTAATAGTAGCTCTGGTGGATCACTAGCTCTGGCTGGTTCCTCCTCTGGTGTAGTTACTCTTCAGACTCAGGCGAGCGCCGGAACCTGGTCTTTAACACTACCTACCACTGCTGGAACTAGCGGATATCTTCTGGAAACAGATGGAACAGGTATCCGCGTATATCTGCGGCTTAATCTTCCCCGGCCTAACGAAAAACGCAGAAGGCTTAGTCATCGCCCCCTCTTTCAGCGCGAACAACTGGTTCCGGTTCGCGATGAACAACACCCCGTCCGCGGGCACCGGAGTCGAGTACACCGACGACCCCATGTTATAAACCCCGATCACCTTCTCGACTTTGCCGGTAGCCAGCACCGCGACATCGCCATCTTCATCGCCGAGATAAACCTTATCCCCGATCACCATCGGCGACCCCCACACCGCCGCCAGCATATCGTGGACCCAGTATTGCTTCCCCGTAGCCGCGTCCAGGCAATGTAAAAATCCCGAAAAGTCGGAATAATACAGCAACCCGTCCTTCAACGCGCCCGTGGAAATCGACCGTCTGATATCCCCGAAATGCCAGATCCTCCCGGATTCCGTAATATCCCCGCGCTTCGTAGCATCGATGGCATATAAATGACCCACGCCCTCGCCATGCTCCGGGTCCTGGCCATTCGCGATGTACACTTTGTTGTCGTAAATCACCGGCGTCGAGATCACTTCGTTCCGAGTCTTCGGCCACACCGAATCCTTCGGGTTCATATCGAACCACCACAGCCGCGTTCCCTTCACCGCATCGTATCCGCGAACGTACCCGTCGCCCTCGCCGATCACCACCTGCACCGTATCGCCGATCTTTCCCACTGCCGGCGAGGCCCACTGTCCATGCAGAATCCTGTCTCCAGCCGGACTGTCTTCCCACACCAGCTTGTGAGTCTTTTTATCGATCGCGATAATCGACGGAGCCTTCGGCGATGGGATATGCACGTGACTCTCGTCCTGCCCGTTCGCCGTGCTTACATAAATCAAGTCGCCATAGGACACCGGCGACGAGTTAGACATGTTGTGAGGCTCTGACCCCACTTCTTCCATCATGTCGAACTTCCAATTCACCTTCGCGTGTTTATTCCCATCCCCGCGCGTATCCAGTGACACCAGCTCACACCGGTTGGTCACATAATACAAGTCGTTCCCTTCGACTAAAGGCGACGAACAAACTCCTTGAAACGGCCAGTCATTCGCCCGCCCCGAAGCTAACTTCGGGTTCGTGTGCTGCCATAGAAACTCGCCATCCGATTCGCGGAAGCACATTAACACTCCGCGATCCCCGCCCTCTTTCGGATCGCGCACTAGCTCATTATTCGTGCCGACGTAAATCTGCCCGCCCGCCACCACCGGATTCCCATAACTCTGCGACCCGAGCTGCGATACCCACTTCACGTTCTTCCCGGTCTTAACGTCCCAGGTCGAAACCACGCTCTGGTTGGAAACCATGTTTCGATCCGGAGTCCCGCCCCACATCGGCCAATCTTTAATTCCCGGATCGGAAGCTTCCGCCAGAAATACAATCGACACCGTAGCCAGCACCGTAACTATTAAAGTGATTCTCATTGGTTTGCCGTTAACTTCAAATTATCCAGATAAACCCCGAATTGAGCATCCGCGAATACTCCGGGTGGACCCTCCCGGTTCCCGATTGGATCGATTTTCTCAATCGTCCAAGCCGCCGGCTCCGCCTCGCCTTTAGGCCAGACTTTACCCTGCACGTGAACCTTGCCGCCCGCCATATTTTCCACTCGAACCTTTAAGTGATACCAGGCGTCCGCCTTCCATTCATAAGGAACCGTCACCGTCCGCTTCACTTCCGGCTCCCAAGGCTCGATCTTAATCGCCTGTTCGTTCCCGTAAAGGATCAATGAATACCGCTGCGCCGTAATCCCGATATCGCCTAACTGACGCCGCTTCTGATTCGCCCGCACATCCGCTTCGAAAGTATAGTTAGACCAATCCGTCGGTCCTAAGAACATCCGAATCCGCTTGAACAGGGTCTCATCCGGAGCCTTCCCCAGCACCTTCGATCCATCCAGCGTCTCCACTTTAAATTTACCAGCGACCGCATTAATCCAACCCGGCGGCACCGCCCCATCCGGGTATTCTTCGAACGTCTCCGTCCAAGGCAGCGGATGTACCACCCGAGCCCGAGCCGCTCCCGTAATTCCGCCCACCGTAGCCTTAATTAATCCCGCCGACTCCACTGGCTCACTCGCGACAGTAAAGCTTCCGTTATTCACCGTCCCTTTTAAGCCTTCCAGTAACCAGGTAGCCGAGTTATCTTCTCTCAAGAATCGACCCTTAGCATCGAATAGCCGGGCGTGTAGCTTCACCGTCTGCCCCGGTTTCAACACCATTTCAGTCGGTTCCACTTGAACATAAGTAGCCTGCGCCCTCGCCCTTCAACGCCGGCTCATCGACCACATAGCCCTTCAACGCCGTCGCCTTCTTTGACCCGATCGCATACACCGCGTCGCTCGATACAATGAACACCCGCCCGCGCGACACCGCCGCTCCCGCCAGCACCTGTTCCGGCGTCCCTTCGGAGCTGCAGCACGAATATTTCGAAATCGGCATATCCACTTCGCTCAGCACTTCAGCCCGGTCCGAATGCGGTTTGATGATGAAAAATTTCCCGCTCTCCGTCCCCACATACAGCTTCCCGTCGGCCAGCACCGGAGGCGCTTTCTGCACCGTCCCCAGTTGCTGTTTCCACAACTGCTTGCCCGTCACCACGTCGAACGCGATCATCTTCGACCCGTTCTCAATCTGATAAACCCTGTCCCCATCCATGATCGGCGACGAAAATCCGCCCAAAAATCCCTTCACCGCCCACTTGTAATTCTTGATCGTCCCGGTCTGCGACCCGTCGATCGCCGCGATCATTCCTTCTTCCGTCGAATCCAGATTCTCATCGCCATGCGATACGATCACCGTGTTTCCGCTTACCACCACGCCGGTATTCAACCCGCGCTTGGCGACGACCATGCCCCAAACTTTCTCGCCCGTCTCCGGCTTCATCGCGTAGATCCCGCCGTCGCCCAGCCCCATGATCAGCAGCCGCATCCCGTTGATGGTCGCAATCAGTGGCGCAGCATACGCCGTGTCATACGGCCGCCCTCCCGGACTCGATACCCACACGATATCGCCAGTTCTCTTGTCCAGCGCGATAATCCGCTGCGCCCGGTTTGATTCCGTTCCCCAAGTAGAAACCGCCAGGCTCACATACACCAAATTCCCGTCGATCATCGGCGACGTCATGCGCCCGCCGTGAGTCGTGAACGCTCCGAACTCCTCCCCAATCGACCGGTCCCACAGCCTCTTCCCGTCTTTATTCAGCGCCACCAGCAGCCCGCCCGCGCCGATCGCAAAAACATTACCCGTCTCCGGATCCGCGGCCGGCGAAGCCCATCCGACGCGATGCGCGGGAGCGTCGCTCTGGAACACATTCATCTTGTATTCCCACAGCGTTTTCCCCGTGTCCGGATCCAGGCACATCACCCGTTCCTGCTCCTCATCGCCGCGTCCAGACGGATTCTGCACATACACATGATTCCCCAGCACCACCGGCGCCGACCGCCCGCCATACGGGACCCGCCACAACAAATTCTCGCCCCCTAGCGACCACTTCTCGACCAGGCCTTTTTCTTGAGAAACCCCGTCGCGATTCGGCCCTCGCTGCTCCGGCCAGTCTCCCAGCGCCACACGCCGCTGCCCGTACCCGAGCGCCGCCACAAAGCAAAACAAAACAAGGAACTTTTTCAGCATAGGAACATACCAAGGTTAGCTTTTGACTTCATAGGACGTCAAGCGTCAACTCATTAGTATTTTACGCCCAAACCGAGCGTCGGGCGAATCCGGTTCGCATTGTATTTACAGGCACTTGCGAATATCACCACCGCCATCGTTGCGTCCATGTTATCGTGTTGATTCATCCCCAATATGGCCAATTCAAACTTGACGCCCATCACCGTTGCCCACGGCGATGGAATCGGTCCCGAAATCATGGGCGCCACCCTCCACATTCTGAAAGAAGCCGGAGCCAGGCTCGACATCGAAACCATCGACGTCGGCGAAAAGATCTATCTGAGCGGCAACACCTCCGGCATCCTGCCGAGCGCCTGGGAATCGCTCCGCCGCACCAAGGTGTTCCTGAAAGCGCCCATCACCACTCCCCAAGGCGGCGGCTATAAGAGCCTGAACGTCACCACTCGCAAGACGCTGGGCCTCTACGCGAATATCCGCCCGTGCGTGTCCTATCACCCCTTCGTCCGTACCAAGCATCCCGTGATGGACGTGGTGATTGTCCGCGAAAACGAAGAGGATCTGTACGCCGGAATCGAATATCAGACTACTCCGGATGAAATGCAGGCCCTGAAAATCATCACCCGCCCCGGTACCGAAAAAATTGTCCGCTACGGGTTCGAATACGCCCTTCAGTACAATCGCAAAAAGGTCACCTGCTTCACGAAAGACAACATTCTGAAGATGACCGACGGCCTGTTCCACAAGATCTTCGACGAGATCAGCGCCGAATATCCCACCCTCGAAAAGGAACACTGGATTGTCGACATCGGCGCCGCCAAGATGGCCGATACGCCGGAGGCGTTCGACGTAATCGTGATGCCGAACCTCTATGGCGACGTTTTATCCGACGTTGCGGCCCAAATCGCAGGATCCGTGGGACTCGCCGGTTCGTCGAATATCGGCGACCACGCGGCCATGTTTGAAGCCATTCACGGCTCCGCCCCGCGCCGCGCCGGTCAGAACATGGCGAATCCGTCCGGCCTGCTCCAGGGAGCGGTCCTGATGCTGGTCCACATCGGCCAGATCGATATCGCCGAGCATGTTCAAAACGCCTGGCTCCGCACCATGGAAGACGGCGTCCACACCTACGACATCTTCGTCGAAGGCAAGAGCAAACAGAAGGTCGGCACCAAGGAGTTCGCCAACGCCGTAGTCGCGCGCCTGGGACAGAAGCCGGAGACATTGAAGGCGGTCCACTACTCCGAAAATCCCGCCGCCGCCGTGAAAGCCGCCAAGCCGCCACGGCCCGCCCCCAAGAAGGACCTGGTCGGCGTCGACATCTACGTAGAGTGGCAATCCAAAAACTCGAACGACCTGGCCGCGAAAATTGGCCAAGCCAGCGGCGATGGACTCAAGCTCGAGATGATCGCCAATCGAGGCATGAAGGTTTGGCCGGACGGCTCGCCTGAAACCTTCTGCACCGACGCCTTCCGCTGCCGCTTCATGGGCGATCCGGTGACGCCCCAGCAAGTCGTAGCGCTTCAGCAACGCGTGATCGGCCTCGGCCTCGAAATCGCCATGACCGAAAATCTGCGCAATTACGACGGGAAGGCCGGTTTCACGCTGGCCCAGGGGCAATAACATGTCCACCGAAAAACCCCTTGTCGCCGTCATCATGGGCAGCAAATCCGACTGGGAAACCATGCGCAACGCCACCGAAACTCTGGCGAAGTTCGGCGTCCCCCACGAAGCCCGAGTTCTCTCCGCCCATCGTTCCCCGCAGTTGACCAGCGAATACGCGTCGACCGCCGAGGACCGCGGTCTCGAAATCATCATCGCCGCGGCCGGCGGCGCCGCCCATCTCGCCGGGGTCATCGCCGCACACACCGTACTCCCGGTCCTCGGAGTCCCCATGGAGAGCCAGTCATTAAAGGGACTCGATTCTCTGCTATCCACCGTCCAGATGCCCGGCGGCATCCCAGTGGGAACCCTGGCCATCGGCAAGCCCGGCGCAACCAATGCCGCTCTGCTCGCGATCGCGATCCTCGCCGGTCACCGTCCCGCTCTGCGCGAAAAACTCAAGGTCTTCCGAGCCGAGCAGGCCGAGAAAATCGCTCGTGAAACGTTAACGTAAACCACAGTACCAGTCCACTTTAGAACCGGTGGAGTACTGGAAAAAAGTACCAATGCGCCATAGCTCCTGCGCCGTCGAAAGCCTATAACTGAATCATGGATTACGGAGGCTTCTCCGATTACTACGAAATACTCCAGATCAGTCCCACAGCGGAACCCGAAACGGTGCATCGGGTCTACCGCATCCTGGCCCACCGGTATCATCCCGATAACCAGGAAACCGGGAACTCTGAGGTATTTCGGCAGATTTCAGAAGCCTACAAAGTCCTGAGCGACCCAGAACGCCGCGCCGCCTACGACGTGCGGCATCGTGAAACCCGGCGTCTTACGTGGCAGATCTTCGATCAATCGAATGCGCTACAAGGCGTGGACGGCGAACGCGCAAAGCGGCGGGGGATTCTCTCCCTCCTCTACCGCAAACGCGTAGCTCAGCCCGACCAGCCCCACATGGCGTTGAAAGAGTTCGAGGATCTGCTGGGAGTCCCCCGGGAACACCTGGAATTCACCCTGTGGTACCTGAAAGAGGGCCAATTCGTACTGCGAACCGACAACGGCCGCCACTCGATCACCCTAAAAGGCGTGGACCTGACCGAATCGATGATGGCCCACTGTGAGCCAATCGCAATGCTCGCCACCCCCGCCTATGGCGATTAAGCCCCAAGCCAATCGCTCGATAACTCTGCAAGTTGCCGACGCCACGTCGCCATATTTCTTGCCCTTGCCGTTCACCATGTCGCGCCGTCGCACGCTGGAACTCAAGCATTCACCGAGACAAACTTCAGGCGCCATCGTACAGGAGTTCAGCGTCCGCGCGCAGCGGCAGAGTCGCTTCGAGCAGTTATTCGGAAGTCCGATTAAGATCCATTGCAAACGCCAGCGCGTCCTTCAGGTGTTTCATCACCTCTGCGGAAAGCCTGCCGATCCTGCGTTCAAGGCGCGCGGTTGGCAGAGACCCTAATCCTTGAACATTGGCTACTGATTCACGCTCAAGGAACGGAAGCCGAGGTAGAGGCACTTCGTAGAAGCTGGCCCTCCGCTGAGTGGTGAGAGGCACGTACAACACGAGAGACCGCGGCGGGTCGGGGTCTCTACGAGACACAATTACGACGGGACGCGTCTTGGCGGCGAGTCCCAGGTCCGCCAACCAGATCTCACCGGGCTCGGGGCTCATCAAGTAGGTCGAGGACCTCCTGTTCGGTGGCGCGCGAGCGCGCGAGATCAAGCATATCCTGATCAGCGAGCTCAATCACTTCCATGATGCGCTCCCTGGCCTCTGCCGCCGTCTCCGGCTTCCATTCGCGCAATCGAGCATTGAGTTTCTCCGCCAACGCGTCCACGATAGCCCTCCCGCCTCCGTTCCCAGTTTAACGCTTTGGACCGGGCATCCGGCGCCGTAACTCCGCCCGGCTACTGCGGCCTCCGGAACAACCCCCCGTACACCGCCTTCGCCAGAATATGCCCCTGAATCGCCTTCATCACCTCCACCCGCGTCTCGAAAGCATCCGCCGATGGTTTCACATCCAGCTTCGTATCCAGCGCGTAAAGCTCAAACACATAGTGGTGGAACGGACCGTTCGCCGCCGCTCCAGGCCCACGATACATGGGCCCCGTCGCACTGATCTGATAGCTTCCGTCAGGCAATTGCAATCCCTTGGGCACGCCTTCGGGCAAACCTGTCGCCGTCGCCGGAATGTTCCAGAAGACCCAGTGCGCCTGATCGTCAGTAGTCTTGTTACGCGCAAGATCCAAATCGTGCATGTGGAGGAAAAAACTCTGCGTCCCCGCCGGCACGTTGGCCCAGCTCATCGCCGGCGACATCCCCTCGCCCGCCGCCACCCCCGGAGCCGCCTGGCTGAACTTCACCGGAATCTGGCCGCCGTCCGGAAATCCCGGAATCGTCAAAGTCATGGCCCGCCGCGCCGGAGTCTGAGCAGACAGATTAAGAGTCATGGCAAGAAGGATGGTTGAAAAACCAAGCAATCGCATGGGTCTATCCTAACGTGAATGAAGGAAACATCCTAGCGCTCGATCACCATCAGCGTGAACGATCCAGGGAGCACCGGTGGTCTGCCCTTGGCCGGCGCCGGCCCGAACTTCGCGGATACAACATACACCCGATGATTGGTGGGATCCAGCCCCATATTGCGCGCTCCCTGCGGCGTCTGCAAAGTCTGGATCACTCGATACTGATCGGGAGTCTCCTCATGAATCACCGTAAGCGTGCCGTCGGCGTTCGATGCAAACGCATTGCCTGAGGCTGGATCGAAACCCGCCCCGTCGACGCCGGTCCCGATAGGAAGCGTGGCCACCACTTTGCCGCCCTGATAGTCTGACACCGCCATCGCGCCGCCGCGGCATCCGCTGAACAACCGGTGATGCGCCGTATCGATCGCCATCGCCACCGGCTGCTTGCACCCCGCCGTCGACCACCGCCGCGTCACCGTCGCCGTCTTCGCGTCAAGCTCTACCACCTCGTTCGTGTCAGTGAGATTCGCATAAACCTTACCGTCTCCCGCCGAAGCGCCATATTCCGGCTTACCTCCCAGCGGAATATTCGTCACCAGCGTCCCCGCTCTCGCGTCGATCACCGTAGAAGAATGTGCGTCTCCGTTCAAGGTAAAAACCCGGTTCGACGGGCCGTCATAGACGATAGCGTCGGCATCTTCCGCCGCCGGAATCCGCCCCAGCACCTTGAACGTCGCGCTATCGAACATAGCCACGGATTTCCCGTCACCCTCGGTGGCGAACCCATGTCCCGTCCCCGTCGCGATTGCCGTCCCGTGCGCGCCGCGAATCCCCGTAATCTCACCCAGCAGCGTCCCGTTGTTTTCATCCACCACCATGACGCGATCCTGCCGCGCGATAAACAATCGATGGTTCGGCGGATCCGGTACGACGTAATCCCATCTGCCATCCCCGCCCAGCATGTAAGTTTGGGCAATCCTATACGACGACGACTGAGCCAGCATCGATGTCAACGAAACCAGCCCCAAAACCAGCGCGCGTCGGCTCATAAAAGCTCCTTTCACTGGAGTATATCCCCTAAGACCGGTCCCCCGGCATCGACAACAACGTGGTTGCCGAAAGAACGAGGAACCCGCCCGCAATCACGAAACGAAGCACAATGGACCACGTCGAATCGCCTCGAAACATGCTTCTGACTGCCAGCAGCGTGAATCCCGCGCCGATACATCCATACCACCATCCCAACAACCGCTCGCGACTCCGCCGCTTCTCCTGACTGGACCGCTCCCGCACACCTAAAGTATCGCCAACATTTCCAAGTCCGGCGAATCCTGAAACCGCGAGTGTTAACCCCGCGTCCGTGATTCCAGTCTCAGGGAAAGGGGATTTTCATGACTAGATTCGGAATTGCTTTTCTGATTATTTCCAGCCTCGCCGCACAAGTTCCTACTGAAATCGACAAACTTCCGGTAAAACGAGTAGTACTTTACAAGAATGGTGTCGGATATTTCGAACACCTGGGCTCGGTCCGCGACAGCCAGGATGTCAGCATCGCCTTCACCTCCGGCCAGTTGAACGACGTACTGAAATCGTTAACCGTACTCGACCTCGACGGAGGACGCATCGCCGGAGTCGCCTACGGTTCCGCCGCCCCGGTCGACCGCCAACTCGGAGATCTACGCCTTCCCGTCGGCGAAAAGACCACCCTGACCGATTTCCTGGCCGCCCTCCGCGGCGCGAAGCTCGAAGTCCGCAGCGCGACCGGAGTGATCACCGGCCCCTGTTCAGCATCGAGCGTAAGACGCGCATGGGAACCGGTGCCACGCTCGAAGTCGACTATGTTTCATTGCTGACGGATAACGGTGAAGTGAAGACCACGGAGGTGTCGCCGTCGTTCTCTGTAAGCTCCTCGACCACGGCCTGGCTGGAAAAGTCGACCGCTATCTGGATGTCGTGGGAGCCAATCGCGAAGCCGATGTGCGCCGGATGGTGATCACCACCGAAGGCTCCGGCGCGCGCGCTCTTTTCGTCAGCTACATCAGCGAAGTTCCGGTGTGGAAAGCGACCTATCGGATCGTGCTGAACCGAAACGCGCTCCCCTGCTGCAAGGCTGGGCCATCGTCGATAACACCGTCGGCCAGGATTGGCGAAAAGGTCCGATTGTCGCTGGTGGGGGCGCTCCCCAGTCGTTCGTTCAAAATCTGTCCCAGCCCTATTATTCGCGAAGGCCCGTGGTGCCGATGCCGGACGCCGTCGCGATGGCTCCCCAAACCTACGAAGCGACTCTCATTTCAGGCGGCGCAAGAATCGCGGGCGTCGTCACCGACCAGACCGGCGCGGGAATCCCCAACGCCTCTGTTCAAGCCTTCGATGCGGGCGGCGCCGTGATTGGCGAGGCCAACGCGGACGCCGTGGGCCGCTACGAAATCGAGGGACTGCCGGAGGGTCCTGTGCGCCTGAAAAACCGCACCGGGTTTGGTACGGCTCGCGTGTCGAACGTGACGCCGTCCGCCAACGGCAGCCGCCAGGACGTGCAGCTAAAGTCGTCGCCCCGACCGAATCAGTGAATGTCCAAGGCAGAGTGGCGACGAATGTAGAGACCATGACCAGCGCAGCCCGGCGAAACACCGGCAACGGCACGATGCTGGGCAGCGGGACCAGCGAAAGTATCTGGGAGTGCCGGCGGATCAGGAGGAGGATTCGGCGGCGGCACTTACCGCGTGGAACAGCTCGCGCCCAATCCGAATCCGCGGCGCGTGCCCAGGAGCTCGGCGATCTGTTCGAATACAAATTGAAAGAACCGATCACCATTCCGAAGAACCGTTCCGCCCTGGTTCCCATCGTGCAATCCCCATCGCCGCCGAGAAAGTCTCGGTGTGGAATGAGCGTGCGGGATTTCCCCGCCCCCAATTCGCCTTGTGGATCGACAATTCCAGCGGCCTGACCCTCGATGGCGGCTCCTTCAGCGTCCTGGAAGATGAAACGTTGCCGGTGAAGGCATCTTCGACCCATCCGCCCCAACGAAAAGCGTCTGATCTCCTATGCCACCGATCTCGCCTTGAACGTAAGCGCCCATTCGTCGTCGGATCGCCAGCGGGTCACCCGAGCCGTAGTGACCAGGGCATCGACCCTGCACAACGAGATTCAGGAAGCCAGGACCTATACGTTTCGCAATGAAGACAGCTCACCTCGAACCGTGATCGTCGAGCATCCCGTACGCGCCGGCTACGCTCTCGCAGCGATCTCAAGCCGGTCGAGACCACTTCAGCCTGGATGCGTTTCCGCCTGAGCGTCGACCCAAAACAGACCGCCTCCCTGGTGGTCAGCGAAGCTCGCCCGCCCGTGGCTTGTAGCCGGTCACAGGGAGCCGAGGTAGGTGCTCGACGGCGCGCCAGTCGACCTCCGCTGTCCCCTCGCGCATCAGCCGGTCAGCCCGCTGGCTGGCCAGATAGCAGAACACGCAGTTGAAGTCGGCGTAGATGATTACCTTCACGGTCAGCTCCCGTTAGTCGTGCGTGACGCTGTCGTGGAGCCGCGGCGATCTGCCTGGCCGAGCTGCCGGTCGTCGACGCGGCAGTAGAGCGACACCACCGGCAGGCCGTTGGCCGGGAACCTGATGATCCGTCTGACCGTCTCGGCCGTGATCATCGGCTCAGGACCGCCAGCGTGA
>CAVPKR010000125.1:0-30144 GCA_963705675.1 Terriglobia bacterium | reverse complement strand
AAAGGTCTCACGGGAGAAAACCTATGCGGTACGCGCAGAGAAGCGGGCCGACGACGATCTGGGCGAACTCATCGACACGTTCAACACGATGCTCTCCGAGATCGAGTCGCGCGACGCGGCGCTAACACGCAATCGCGAGCAACTCGAACAGAGGGTGGCTTCGCGCACCACGGAACTGATGAACGCCCGGGATCGAGCCCAGGCCGCCAACCGCGCCAAGAGCGAATTTCTCGCGAACATGAGCCACGAAATTCGCACGCCGATGAACGGGGTGATGGGAATGATCGATTTGGTACTCGATACCGACCTGACCCAGGAGCAGGGCGAGTCCCCCGGCATGGTCAAACCCTCGCGCCGACTCGCTGCTGTCGATCATCGACGACATTCTCGATTTCTCGAAAATCGAGGCCGGGAAAATCACCCTCGAACAGGCGCCGTTTCGACCTGGCGACTGTCGAGGAATCGCCATTCGAGCCCTCGCCTTATGGCCCATCGAAGGGGCTTGAACTGACTGATCAAATCGGCGCGGAATCACTCCCGCGTTTTGGGCGATCCGGCCCGGCTGCTGCAAATCCTGCTCAACCTGCTCAGCAACGCCCTGAAATTCACGGCCCAAGGGGAGGTCTCCCTGAACGTCGCGCGACTGAGTGAAACGCGGAAAATCTGACGCTGCAATTCATCGTGCGCGACTCGGGCATCGGAATATCCGCGGAGACGCAGGAGAAACTATTTCGCCCTTTCACAAGCCGACGGTCCTCCACCACGCGGCAATATGGCGGCACCGGCCTCGGGCTTACCATCTCAGCGCGTCTCGTGAAACTGATGGAAGGTGAAATACAAGTCGAAAGCGAACCCGGGAAGGGAAGCTGCTTCCGCTTCACGGCCTGCTTCGGGCTTGCCAGTCTAGCCGAGCCGCTCGATGCGCTTGAACCGTCCATCGCAGGGACGCGTGTGCTCATCGTGGACGACAACAGCATGAATCGTCGCATCCTGGAGGACCTGCTGATGCGTTGGAACATGAACCCGGCGTCGTTTGAAAACGGCCGAGAGGCTCTTGCTGCGCTTCACCGCGCAGCGAAGGAGTCTCCTTTTTCTTGATCCTGACGGATGCGCACATGCCGGGTAGGGACGGATTCGAGCTGGCGCACGAGATTCGCAACGCTCCGAATCTGACCGGGGCCATCGTGATGATGCTCACCCTCGAATTGGTGCGCGGAGGATATCGGGCGCTGCCGGACGCTGGGGATTTCTGCCTGCCTCACGAAACCGGTTAGGCATGCGGAGCTGCGTTCTGCCGTTTGTGCAGCGTTGGCAGGGCGCGGCGAGGCAGAACCCCGCGAACAGAGCACCGATCTTGCCGTGCTCGCCTCGGGAATCCGTGAACCGACACGACGCCATGCGGATTCTATTGGCCGAAGACAACGTGGTGAATCAAAGAGTAGCGCTTCGCATTCTCGAAAAGGCGGGCCACTCGGTGGTGCTGGCGCGCGACGGAGTCGAAGCGGTTGAAAAGTTCAATGGGCAGAAATTCGACCTGGTGTTCATGGACGTGCAGATGCCCGAAATGAGTGGCATCGAGGCAACCGCGAGAATTCGGGAAATGGAAACAGGGCTCCGCACACCGATTATCGCGCTCACTGCGCACGCCATGAGCGGAGATCGGCAGCGATGCCTCGACGCCGGTATGGACGACTATCTCGCCAAGCCGATTCACGCTTCGACCCTGATCGCGTTGATCAACAGATATAGGACTGAGCCGGAAATCGGCTTGGCTTACGCGTCGCCCGTATTATCGGCATCGTAGGACGACTTTCGTTCGGGCTCCTCTTTTCCAGCTTGCTCAGGCATGAGCAAGATGGCGGCACACGCGCAAAGCGATGCTTAGACGCGGTAACTCTGTTAGTGCTGAACTCGCTGCATTGTTGTGGGTTCGTGGCGGCGGCCGCCGTGAATCCGATGGCGGTCTTGAGATGCAAGTGGTGCGTTTACCGTCGCCACGGGACGGAGGGTGGGCTACTCGAAAACTGCCTGAAGCGGGGTTCATCGGAAGATCAGTCCTAGCGAGTCGCCGTCCAGGTCAGGATCCGAGATGTCGAGGCCGTCCCGACCGATGGTCGGGTGAGTGTCTGATGTGCAGAATTATCGGTTCTGTTGCAAATAGCAAAACGACGCCAAGCGGCAGCACCGAGTTATCCCAACTTCTACCCTGCGATGCCGAAGACATTATGAATAAACTGGGGCTGCCCCATCACGTCTGCCTTGTTCAACCATCGGACCTGCCTTTTCCGGATCATATGCATCGCCTCGTAGCCTTCGATCGTCCTTCTGGCGACCGGAATCCAAGGCTCGCGATGATTCGCTTTTTGATGAAGGGGTGGTCCTGCTCAATGATGTTGTTTAAGTAAGGTGACGGGCGGCACCGACAACGGCGACCGAGGTCTCGGATTCCTTTAACTCCGGAATAGCGCGGCTGTAGGCGGGATGCCCATCCACGTTCACAACCCGTGGCCTGACGCCGCCGCTTCCCGATAAGGCCCAACGCAGGAACAGCTTCGCTGCGGTGAGGTCTCGCTTCGGCGACAACATAAAATCGATGGTGCTCCCAGCGGAATCGACAGCTCGGTACAGATACATCCATTGACCGGCAACTCGAACGTACGTCTCATCCACGCGCCAGGAACGATTCGGTCGCCGAAGGTGGCGGCGGAGCCTTTGATTCAGAATGGCCGCGAAGTAACGCAGATAGCAGCGGACACACAGTAGAATAATTTCATCCTCGAAGTGTCGCGCACGGAATAGCGCCGGTCGGTTCTTGGTCAAGGTTTAACTTACCAGATCGGTGTTCAGCTGTTTGCAACAGAGCCGCTTTGCGAATGGCTCGGGGGAGTTGTCATCACTCTCTAGCCTAAAACATTTCCGGTTGTTATTGTTTGTGACCCCACAACCTGCGTCAAAAATTCGGAAGAGCCCAATTTCGGTTGGCAAACGCAATCCAGAATCCGTGATAGCTCCAAGGTTGTTCCACGTCTGTTTATTGTCTGCGCTGCACCCTGAGCTTTAGAAGTCCACGCGGAGGCCCATTTCAATCCAACGTGCGCTATTGGTTCGATTGGGCGGCGTATACGTGCCGGTGATGACGCCGAAGGTCGCCGGGCTGGTATAGGTCAGCGCGGGATTGGCGAAATTCTCGTGGTTAAAGATATTGAAAAAATCCGCTGAGAAGCCCAGCTTCCAACGCTCTTTGATCGCGGTGGTCTTGCCGAAGCGCATATCGAAATTCCAGAAGGGCAAACCGTACATAGGGTTGGCGCCTCCGGTGCGTCCAGAAGTTGAGAGCTGGACGTAATTGAAGTCGCAATAGGCCGCTCCGGGGTTAGAGAAAAGATCCAGGTTGGATCCGTTCGCGCCGCCCACGCTGCTGCCGATGGTGGGCCCAGTCGGGTTGATGGCGTTGGTGCAAGAGGTGGTATTGGAGACGTTATGGTTCAAGCCAGTGGAGGGAAGTCCACCGGTGGGAACCATGTAATCAGTAGCGCCGGTCACGGAAGTTCCACCGCCCCAGACCTGGCTGCCTTCAGAGACCTTCACGGGTAGTCCGGTCCAGGCTGAAAAGATGCCTGAAGTGTACCACCCGCCGATAATCTGGTCTACGAAGTTCCCGGTATGCAATGCGTGGCCCTTACCGACCGGCAAATCGTACTGATAATACGCGTTGACAACGTTTCGCCGGTCGTAGCTGGAAGGACCGTAATTTACGCTCGGATTGAAGCTGTTCGAATAGAATCCCGCGCTGTTCTGATTGGACAGGCCGTCATCCAGCGCCTTGGCAAAGGTGTAATTGCCGCTAACCGTGAAGCCATGCGACATCCGCTTGGTCAACGTAAGGATTCCGGCCGTGTAGTTCGAGTACCCGATGTACGTCCGGATGAACTCGACTTGGGCCTGGTCGCTATCGTAGCCTTGCAAGCCTAGAGACCGCCGGTAAGTATCCATGTTGAGGAACAGTTGTCCGACGTTTCCTTGCGTAAAGAACGATTTGTTGGCATTCGCGATATAAGCGGTTGCGGAGGTAGCTCCCTGCAACTTGGCGAGGCCGGGGAACTGGTTCTCGAAGAACGGCTCAGTCGGAGCAGCTTGGCCGGCGCGGAGCGCATTAGCCACCGCATCGTAGGCTTGCGCGAAGGATTGGCCGGACGCCGAATCGACGAACATGTAGGGCGCCGAATTAAGATTTACGGCCTCGGGCAAATTCCGGGCCGCACGGCTGAGAAAAGCGGCTTCAAGGATGATGCCTCCGGGCAATTCACGTTGAACGCTCAAGTCGAAGTTATAACTTCGTCCGGTCTTGGCGTTCGGGTCCACCTGGAAGGATACAAGCTCAGAGCCCGGAGTAGGGACGATCGGAGATGTCGCGGCGGTCGCGGTGGGAAGCGGAAGCGTCCCATCAACCCCCACCCGGAAGCTCGAAAGCCCTGGATTGGCACTGCCGACGGAAGCGTTGCATCCGGCGCCACCGAGTCCAGTGGAGTTGCAGGTCGGCGCGGCGACGAAGATGTTTTCGGCGAATCCGATTCCGAGCATGGGGATTTCGACGCTTTGCACGGTGTTCCCGCGATCGTAAACCATGGCAAATCCGCCCCGAATTACACTCTTGTGATCGCCAAGAAGCTTGCCCATAAACCCGCTTTTCGCGGAGGGATTCCAGGCCAGCGAGACGCGCGGAGCCAGGTCGCCGTAGTCCACGTTGTAAACCGATTTATGTGCGCTGCCCACCGTCTCGAACCCGAAGGTCGGGTTGTAGATCTGCCCAGCCAGCGCCGCCTGTTCCTTGGCCGCGATGAATGCCGGCCCGGTTACTTCCTGACCGGTAGCGGCGTAGGTCATGATGGTTTGTAGATTATTCTTCTCAGTCGGCGAGCTCTGCCAGCCGTAGGAAAGCCCGAAGTACAGGGTCAGGGACGGCTTGATCCGCCAGGAATCCTGCACATAGAAATAAGTCGCCCACTGGTCCGTATTGTTGTGCAGGAACGTGCCGAAAGGCAGCGGCTGCAGGTTGGCATCGCGGACCGCGAGAACGCCTACGTTATCCACCAGTCCTAGAACCGAGGCGTAGTAACGATCCCAATTGGTCGATTGGCTGGACGGGATGCAGTTCGAGGAAATGGTGGTGCTACAGGTGAGCGGGCGGTCCGTGCCTGGAATCGAGAGATAGTTCTGGTCCCCGTCCACTGTCGCCGTAAGGGACGTGATGGTCCCGCCGTAAACCTTGTCGGCGCGCGCGTGGGTGAAAGGCAGGTCGTTGATCTGGACTCCATATTGGATCTGGTGTTTGCCCCAGATCTTGGTCAGGTCGTCGCTAAACTGCTTGTCCTGCTGCCACTGTCCCTGAAAACGGCCGCGCGAGGTATCCATGTCAATGGGTGAATCGATAAAGCCGCTGACGCCGCTGCCGGCTAGGATGGCGACCGGTCCGGCCGCGGTCTGCGATCCGGGGGTATTGAGGATTCCGGCCGACTTGGTGGGCGACTGCGCATTGTTCTGGCTGGTGTCGCGCACCCAACCGGCTCGGGTCACGTTCAGCAGAGTCGGCGAGATTTGCCAGGTGAGCTGGACGGTGGGAACCAGGGTGCGTTGGGGCGTGGTGACGACCGACGTCGAGTTTCCATTCAGGATGGAGATCTCGCCGGAGCCCACCACATTGCTGTACCAATATGTAACGCTGGTGTTCAACGTGAACTTCTCATTGAACACGTGATCCAGGCGGACCACGCCGTAGTTGGTCTGGGTGGGGATCGAAAGATTCGCGAAATAGCTGCCGGTGTTCAGTCCGTCTCCGCCCGCCAGATTCGGCAGCGGCATTTCGGCCCATTGGGCCGCTACTGAAGGATCCAGCCCCAAGCCGCGTGGATCACACGCCGAGCTTCCTGTCGCCCCGCAAACCGCTGCGGTCTTCAGATTGAACTGCTCGATTTGGCTGCCGTTCTGAAATTCGACGATACCCTGCCGCAAGGTTGCCGTTGGAACGGTACGCGTCACCTGGGCAACGCTTGAGAACTGGCGTCCTTCGTAATTGGCGAAAAAGAAGGTCTTATTTCTCTTGATGGGGCCGCCCAAGCGTCCGCCGAATCGATTGTCGTGGATAATGGCTTTGGGAAGATGGGCGCGATTGTTGTCCCAGGTATTCGCGTTCAAATCGTTGTTCTGAAGGAACTCATACAGTGCACCATGAAAATCATTGGAGCCGCGGCGTCCGATCAAGGTGATTTGTGCTCCAGATCCCCGCGATAAATTTGCGCTGGGATTGGCCACGTTCGCGCGAAATTCTTCCACACTATCTGCCGGTGTCGGAATGGAGGTGCTGCTGGCAACCAGATTCGAGGTGATATCGACGCCGTCGAGCGTAACCGTGTTCTGATCGTCAATGGCTCCGCTGACGCGCATGTTCAGACCGCTGCCCCCCGCCACCACGCCGGGTTGAAGATTCATCAGCCCAACCGCGTCGCGATTCAGAGTCGGCAGACGCAAAATGTTCTCGGTAGAAAGCACGTTCCCGATCTGCGCGTCGGCAGTCTGCAAGGCGGCCTGGGCCGTCGCGGTCACTTCTACCACTTCTTTATCGCCGCCCACTTCCAGCTTCACCGGCACGGTGCTCGTTTTTTCAACCTCGACGACAAGATCGGTGACGCTCGCCTGCCGGAACCCGGTCATTTTGACCGTCAAACGGTAGGTCCCGGGAACGACAGCGGCAAACCCATACTCGCCCGATGAATTCGTAGTAGCCGTTTGCGTGGCGTTCGTCCCGACGTTTACCAGTTGAACTTCGGCCATCGGCACTACAGCGCCGGTCTGGTCCGTAATCGTCCCCAGAACTCTTCCAGTGTTGAGCGTCTGCGCGGTAGCGCCGGGCATTACGACTATTCCCACTATTGTGGAAAGAACCAGAAGCAGAGCGGACTGCACGCAGATTCTCCCGATCTCCTTGTTGGCTTTCATGAATATCCCCTTTGGACTGTGGATTCTTGATTGCCGCACGTTGGCAGGGCGGATTGAAATAGCCCGCGGCGCGGCAGCTTGCGGACCGGCGATACATCATGCTGGCTTAAGATTGGCACGGTTCCCCACGAGACCTAGGCAACTTAAGAAACGATCTTAAATTGCTATCGTCTCGTCCCAATGCGACCAAGCACCAGACGGTGGCCGATATTACCAGCCATAGATCCAGGTGTCAAGCAAAAATAGCGCCCTGTCAAGGCAACTTAGAAATGTCCCCTTTTGCCACGGTCGTCTTTTTGTCGCTTACTTCAAAAAGATGATCGCCATCCAAGAAATCATGTTGATAATCGACGACGGCTTTAGAACGCCGCTTCCGATCAACCTGGCGGCATTGCCGCGTTTCGCGAGGTCGTCAGGACGCTTCGCGGATCGCTCCTTTGGAGTAAGTGACGCAACGGACCGGTGGAAGAACCTGCTTACGAAGATGCGTTGCCAGTAAATCCCGTTGAATCAATTAGATTGATCGAGTAGTCCCGCTAGAGTCATATTGGTGCAGTTGCGAACTGCATGGGTGTCCGTGCAGATAGTAACTGAACCAGACCTATTTGGGTGGGGTTCGGAAGCGCTGACGACACGGCCCGCCGGGTCTGCGGGCTTCGCGACGCACCGCGAGCCGCGTATCCAAGAAAAAATTCCTTGCCCTATCAGGGTGGGCGTGGCGGCCACCCCGAGCATTCTCCGAGTAGAGCGTAATACGCTTAGAAGCCATGGGCCGCAGGGCGTTTCCCAACGGCGCCCACGACGATCGGGCACTGTAGATTCTGCGGCGATTAGGAGGCTATTCGCCGCACGGGCGATCTGCCCTTGCGAACAAAATATCGTACCCAAACGGCATAGGCGAAGATTACCGCGGCGTTCAAAAAGATGATCTGCGGAATCGATGCGGCCCCTTTGTCCCATGCGATGGTCAAATCCAAATCGACAAAGAGCAATGTGTCCGCAACGGGAAAGCCGAAAAGAAAGCTGAGGAGAGGCCTCTGGAATCGTCGGCGCGCGGCCGGCGGAATTTGGGCCGCTACCCGGCGCATTCCCCGGCTGAACATCGTTGACATTTTGCGCACCGAGTAGGAAACGGTCTCCGCGGTGGGTATAATAACAACCCATGAAACGTCACCTTGCCGTCCTGCTACTGTCCGCCTCCATTGCAATGGCGCAAACGCCCTCTGCCAGGGAGTCCGCGTGGGACACCACGCAGACTCGAGGCAAGACCCGGAACGTCAATTTCACCACTCAGGAAGGCACGTGGATGTCGGTCGACATTTCGCCCGACGGCCAGTGGATCGTCTTCGACTTGTTGGCGCACATCTATCGCGTCCCGGCCGCGGGCGGGGAAGCCGAATGCCTGACCCAGTCGAGCGGCGCTGCGCTGAATTTTCATCCCCGTTATTCGCCGGATGGCAAATCGATCGCGTTCGTTTCGGACCGCGGCGGTCAGAATAATCTTTGGATCATGAACGCCGACGGCTCCCAACCCCACGCGGTGTTCGCGAACAAAGACGTTCGCGTGTTTGAACCCACGTGGACACCCGACGGCCAGTTCATTATTGTGAGGCGGGCTAACGTGGCCACCCGCGCCGCTGGTGGAGGCGGTCTGTGGATGTATCACAAGGATGGCGGTGAAGGCGTCGAAGTGGTGTCCGCAACCGCGGCCCGGGGAGCGTCCTGGCCCGCGGTTTCTCCGGATGGCCGCCACGTCTACTTCCACGCGGTGGTCTGCGAAGGGCGTGAAAGCGGGCAGCAGGACGCCGTTCAAGGCTGCCAGCAGATCAAGCGCGTCGACCTTAAGACTGGCGTTATCGACGACATTACGTCGGGCCAAAATCAACAGCAGTCGCGTGCGTCTTCGGGTGGTGGAGTGGCGCCGGAAGCCTCTCCCGACGGCCACTGGCTGACCTTTGCGCGGCGCATCCCAGACGGGACGATTTCTTATAAAGGACATAAATTCGGTCCGCGCTCCGCGCTGATTTTGCGCAACCTCGACACTGGCGCTGAGCGCGTCGTGATGGATCCGATCGAGATGGACATGGCGGAAGGCATGAAGACGTGGCGCGTGCTGCCCGGCTATAGCTGGACCAAGGACTCGAAGGCAATCTGGATCTCGCAAGGCGGCAAGATCCGGAAGCTGGACGTCGCCAGCGGCCGGGTGGACACTATCGCGTTCAACGCCAAGGTCGACCGGACGCTTTCGGAGATGGCATACAAGAGTGTGCCGCTCGACGAAGGCCCGATCGCCACACGATATGCGCGTTGGCCTACGGCGTCCGGCGGGAGACTCGTATTCCAGGCGTTCGGAAAGATCTGGATCACCGATCCGGCAGGCGCAGCGCCGCGTCGTCTCACGAATCTTCCTGCGCCGATTTTCGAATACTCACCGGCCTGGTCGCCCGATGGCAGGTCGGTGGCGTTCACTACGTGGGAGGAAAAGCGCGGCGGTCAAGTCTGGATCAGCTCCGCGACCGGCGGCACACCACGCCAGGTAACTTCCGCCGCGGCCGAGTACGCGCAAACGGTGTGGTCGTCCGACGGACGCGAACTGCTGCTGGCGCGTGGATCGGGCGAGTCCTTGCGTGGGCGCACCATGGCCGAAAATCCCTGGTGGGAAATTGTTCGCGTGCCAGCGGCGGGAGGGCCGGTAACCGCGGTGGCTGTCGACAAAGCGTCAGGCGGACGCCGCTCCATCGTCCAGCCTGGTTATGGACCCGAAGGCCGCATTTTCTTTCCCGAATTCACAACCGAGCGCCGCGATGGACGCGACCAGGCGGTGACGGACCTCGTATCGGTCCGGCCCGACGGCAGCGACCGGCGCGTTCATATGAAATTTGCGTTCGCCGATGAGGCCGTCATTTCGCCCGACGGCAAGTACGTCGCGTTTCAGGAAGGCGACAACGTGTATCTCACGCCGTTTTTCTGGAACGGAGTAGGCGCGGAGCCTCTTCAGGCCGACAAAAAGAAAGCCAAGTTTGCCATCAAGGCGCTCTCGAAAGAAGGCGGGATGTACGTTCACTGGCGCGATGCGGCAACGGTTGAATTCGGCAGCGGCGCCACGCACTATACCTACCACGTGGATACCGATAAAACCGACACGGCGAAAATTACGCTGGCGCAGCCACGCGATATACCGAAGGGCTCGATCGCGCTGACCGGGGCGAAGATCGTCACACTCGATAACCGCCGCGTGATCGATCGCGGAACCGTCGTTGTAAAGGACGGGCGCATCACGTGCGTCGGAGAATGCAGCACGACGGGGGCGACCGTCATCGACGCGAGCGGCAAAACCATCATTCCCGGCTGGATCGACATGCACGCGCATCATCACCGCGAAAACTCCGGTATGATTCCGCCGCACAACTGGGAATCCGCTATCTACCTCGCGTACGGAGTGACCACCACGCTCGACCCCGCTCCGTGGTCGCAGAACGTTTTCCCCACCGCGGAACTGATCGAAGCGGGCCTGGTGCTGGGTCCGCGCACTTTCGCCACCGGCGATCCGCTTTATAACGGCGATGGACCGCGGCAGAACGAGCTTACCAATGAGGAGGTCGCCGAGCAAAACGTAAATCGCCTGGCGAGCTGGGGAGCGGTTTCGATAAAGCAATATCTTCAGCCGCGGCGCGATCAACGCCAATGGGTCACCCAGGCCGCCCGCAAACGGGGGCTGATGGTCACCGCCGAAGGAGACTCGCTGGAATACAACATCGGCATGATTATCGACGGCCAAACCGGGTGGGAGCATCCGATGAGCTACTCGCCACTATATGCCGATGCGGCGAAGTTTTTCGGGATGGCCCACGCGGTCTATTCGCCGACCTTTATCGTCGGCGAAGCCGGCCCCTGGAACGAAGAATATTGGTGGCAGGAATCGGATGTGTGGAGAGATGAGAAAGCTCGCCGCTGGCTTCCCTGGCGAAATCTGATCCCCAACACGCGCCGCCGCATCCTGCGTCCCACCACCGATTACAGCTACCCGATGATCGCCCAAGGCCTAGCCGACATCATCGCCCAAGGCGGCTACGGAGCCATCGGTTCCCACGGCCAACAGCATGGCATCGGTGCGCATTGGGAAACCTGGATGGCCGCCTCCGCGCTTGGACCCATGGGTGCACTGGAGGTCGCGAGCGGCCACGGCGCGCACTTCCTGGGAGTGGAGAAGGACCTCGGCTCGATCACTGTAGGCAAGCTGGGGGATCTGATGGTGCTGGATGCGGATCCGCTCGCCGACATCCGTAACACCGCCAAGATTGCCTATGTGATGAAAGCGGGACGCTTGTGGCGGGCGTCCACGCTCGACGAAGTGTGGCCGGAGAAGAGGCCGTTCGGCGATTATTACTGGGTGGACGCGGATGCACTGCGGTCTGATGACCGGCCAGTCAACTATTGGGATCGGCCGCGCTAGAACACTTGCCGATCCCGCATGCTCGACATGGGCCGCCATGCGTAGCATGCGGAGACTCACGCTCGCGGTCGATCGTTATGGATGCCGAAAATCCTGTCTAAGCGGATCAGATTCGTCGACATAGAGCCGGTCTGTCCGTCGCCGCTTAGCTGTATGACCTAACCGCATGCTACCCATGGCGGCCCGGTGTCGGATGTTGAACCGCTGGGGCGTCATCCGGACTGCGAGCGGCGAGAATCGTCAGGCCTGCCACCCGTTGCCGCCGCGCGACCATTGCCAGGCGGGTCATCGAAGATTCGCTTGCGGCGATCGATGACGGTTTCGCAGTTCCGGTTGGTCAAGCCGTTCCAGGTCCGGCGAGTAAGTGACGCGACGGACCGGTGGTGTCACGGGCAAGAATGTATATCCGGCTCCAAGAGTTTCAATTCCAGGAATCTTTCGGGCCGTTACCCAAAATGCCCTTACTGCTCACAGCTTGAATCCGCGTAAAGCCGCCTCCTTTGTCCAACCGGTATCTTGATGAAGCTGTCGCGGACTAGCGGGGCGGTGAGTCGAGAACCTCCGGTTTGCGGCCATGATGCCGGAACGCCAGGGCGTCGACGAGAAAGTAAGCCCTTAACGAATCTCGATCGGCTGCGTGGAACACGTCTCTGGAGATCCCGATGTGAGGCATTACCGGCAACTACTTTACAGGTATCCGAACGACCATCACCAGATAGGAAAAGCCGGTGCCGGGGTCCAGCCACCGAGCCAGCACCCGAGCGTTTGCTTTCCGGCCAGTATAACCTGGAGAGACCGTAATCGTTCCAGGAACTGATGTCGTGCATTTAACCCCTGTTCCGCGGTTGACTCTAGTCGCCCAGGCCATGGGGCTCGCTGCAACTACATGGCTGGTCTGGCACTATTCCTTGGTTCATCGGATCGAGCAACAAACGGCCGCAAGCGTGATCGGTAGCGCACTGTTATATATACTCCTGGCCTGGAGCTGCAGTGCAATTGTGACGTTTTACATCTATCTGATCGTCTCGCAACTGGAACCCATCGACGCCATCCGTGCATCCGCTCGTTCGTCGGCAGCAGGGATGTGGCTCGCTCCCGCGATTATCCTTCTTTCAGAGCTGTCGCCCGTTGCCCTCATTACCAGTCTTCTTCTAGTCGTAAACACAACCCGATTGTTGATATGGCGATGGACGCGAATCGGTTCATCGATCACACCGCCGAGGCTGGCGCGGGGGCGTCTGCCCGTCGGGGCCATCGGTATCGAAACTGCATTCGTTTCATGGAGAACATTTCCCGCGCTCACTGGCGCTCTTGCAATTCAGCCGCAAAGTGTCTTGCTGTATCGAAACCAATCCGCGTTCCTCGAGTGCGCTTAACGGCGCGGCAAAACGGCGGCGCACATCGACTCCGAACTTGTTCTGAAAATACGCAATCTGCACATGGCCGAGCTTCATCTGAAGAATGAATTCGCGAATCAGCCTTTCATCGGCGCTGGGCGTCAGCGCGCGATATATCGGGAGTTGGCCCCGGTCGAGCGCGGAGAGGTAAGTGTCCCAATCATGTTCGTTCTGGAAGTGTGTTCCGCCGGCGTGCGAGAACGAAGCCACACCAGCGCCGATCAAATCCGCTCCCGCCCACAACAGATCGCGATACAAAAATCGCGACTTCGCCGGATCTTTCACGGCAGTGTAGGCGCTCGCCACGGTGAATCCGGCCTGCTCGAGTTCGGCAAACGCATAAGCCACCCAATCGCGCTTGGTCTTCCAGTCCGCCACGGGCGCAACGGTTTGGCCAAGGACTTTCATCTCCTTGAAGATACCGGTATTGAACGGAACTTCCATCTGATAAATGGTAACGCTGTCCGGGGCGAGCGCTATCGTCTTCGCGATGCAATCCCGCCAGTTCTCCGCAGTCTCGCCCATCATTCCTGCAATGAGATCGACGTTGATCTGCGGAAACCCTATGGAGCGGGCGAAATCGTATGACCGTCCAACTTCCTTCGAGCGGTGCGCGCGGCCGTTGATCTCCAGGACATGGTCGTTAAAATTTTCGATTCCCAGGCTGAGACGCGTCACGCCAAGATCCTTAATCACTCTGAGCTTACCTTCCGTAAGAGTGCCAGGCTCGCATTCGAACGCAATCTCTTCGGCTTCGTCCCAGGGAAGGATTCGCTTCATCTCATCCACTACGCGGGTGAGCTGACGGGACGAAATATACGAAGGAGTGCCGCCGCCGAAATAGATAAACTTAGGCTTTCTCCCTCCGATAAAAGCTTTTCGCGAATACATTTCCAATTCGCGGAGCGCGGCGTCCAGATAACGCTCCACCTCCGAAGCATTCTTATCCGTATAAACCTTGAAGTAACAAAACGTGCAGCGCTTGCGGCAGAACGGTATATGGAGATAAAGCCCCAAGGGAGTGCCCGTTTCAGGCGGCCTATCGAGAGCCGCGACCACTTCGGGCTTATGGTCCGGACTCCAAAAAGAATATGGCGGATAATTCGATACGAAATAGTTGCCTGCGGTAGTCTCCTCGCCACACGCTGCGGGCGGCATTTCGATCGCCATGTTCGTTCAAGTCTCCGTATCTTATCTGCTCTCGAATTTCGTTTGGACGATGGTGAAACAGGCGGCAGGAAATTCTTAACTCAAGCATCGCGTAGACGAGATAGCGCCGACCCGACTCGACTCAGGTTATCCATTTCTCAAGGCCATGTCTAATAGTTTGTGCCTCGTGTGGTGAGACGAACAGACTATCGCCATTTTCGAGAAAGCCATCCGCCGACTGGTACACCTGTCGTCTCGTCCGCCGTATACCAACAAGACGCTGCGGAGGGTCTTCCATGAAGAAGTACGGAATCGCTCGAATCATCGGGCTGTTAGCATTTGTGTTCGTTTCGAGCCTGTTCGCCCAAAATACCGGAGTCATCTCCGGCACAGCCCGGGATAGTTCGGGTGCGGCAATGCCGAATACCAGGATCGTCATCCTGGACGACGACACGGGAAACTCGCGCACCGTTGAAACGGATGCCGCAGGCCATTATTCCGCGCCTGCTCTGGGCCTCGGCAACTACCGGGTAACGGCGTCGCGCGAAGGCTTTCAAACCGTGATCCGTACTGGGATCGTTCTCGCCGTGGGTCAGGATGTCGTGGTCGACCTGACTCTGACAGTCGGCGCCGTGGGACAGACGTTGGAGGTAGCGGGAGAGGTTTCGCCGATCGAGTCCACTTCAGCGTCGCTGGGCTCTCTGGTCGATTCGCGCACCATCCGCGCGCTCCCGCTCAACGGCCGAAGCTACGATCAGTTGGCCCTGATCCAGCCTGGAGTCACGCAGTTAAATCCCGGCACCACCACCAATTCGACGCTCCGTGTAGGCACCGGAGTGCGATGGAGCGTCGGCGGGCAGCGGTCTGGCACCAACAGCTTCCTGCTGGATGGCGCCAACGTCAGCGATCAAGGCAACAGTACCCCGGGGGGAGCCTCCGGTACGAATCTTGGCGTCGATACGATCCTTGAGTTCAAGGTCTACACCAATTCCTACAAAGCTGAATATGGGCGCACCAGTGGAGGAATCGTTTCCGCCATCACACGCTCCGGAACCAACACACTGCACGGCACGGTGTTCGAGTATATTCGCAACAGTGTTTTGGACGCACGAAATTTCTTCGACGTGTCGAGTTCCCCGCCGCCGTTCAAGAGAAATCAGTTCGGAGGCGTCTTAGGCGGACCGATCCGGAAGAACAAGACTTTCTTCTTTGTCGGCTTCGAAGGTGTGCGGCAAGGCCAGGAATCCACTCAGATCGCGATCGTACCGTCAGCCACCGCGCGGCAGGGAATTCTGCCAACGGGCAACGTGACCGTCAGTCCCGCGATCGTTCCCTACTTCAAGTTTTTCCCGCTGCCGAACTTGACCGACTTTGGCGATGGCACTGGCTTTTTCGCCTCTGCTCCCAACGCCATCACGAACGACGACAACATCATGACGCGGGTAGATCACCAGCTTACTGACAAGATTTCGCTCTTCGCGCGCTACTCGTTTGACAAGGACTCCGTGTACGCTCCCTTGAGCCTTCCGTCGCAGGTGAACGATACGAAAGCCACCCGTCAATCGGGTGTCGTGGAGTTGAACGATACGCTGAAAGCGAATGCGTTCAATAATGCCCACATATCCGTCAACCGGTCATCTGCGTCCTTTGCGACGCTCACGATTCCCGCTGCGGATCCAAGTACAGCTTTCGTGCCCGGAGAGCCGTTAGGTAAGATTTCGATCGGCGGCCTGCAGGCGCTGGGGGTCGGGACGATTACCGCTCTCGGTACCGGGACCTTGCCGGAGTTGTACGGATACACCGTCTACGAAGAGGGCGACGACTTCACGTGGGTGAAGGGACGCCACACGATCAAGATGGGAGGGACCATCCAACGCGTTGAGGATAATTTTACCAATGCGCCCGGCGGTTCCGGCCAATATACTTTCAGCTCGCTCTCGAATTTCATTCAGGGAAAGGCTTCTAATTTTCAAGCCCTGATCCCCAGTTCCGGCCAGTTTGGGCTGCGGCAGACCTACGGGGCGGTGTACGTGCAGGATGATTATCTGGTCAATTCCCGGCTGACCTTCAACCTCGGATTCCGCTGGGAGACGATTTCAGATCCATCGGAGGTCAACGGCAGGTCAGCGATCCTTCCGTCGCCGTCAGCTCCCTCGATGGTCATCGCGAGCCACTACTTCACGATTGGGAAGAAGAACTTCGAGCCGCGCTTCGGCATGGCCTTGCGTCTGGATCAGAGCGGCAAGACGGTGCTTCGCGTAGGTGGAGGCATCTACCATAACGAGCTTTTCCCGGCAGCGTATTTCACCCAGACCCGCTCGCCGTTTTACAACACGCTTAGCTTGAACAATGCTCCGTTCCCGAACGGCTACCAAAGCCTGCTGGGATCGACAGGATTGCAGGCCCTGGCAGTGAGCGCGCCGTTCATGAAAACTCCGGTGGTGGATCAGTATAACGTCTCATTGCAGCGGGAGATCACCCCCAGCACAGTCATTCAGGTGGACTACTCTGGCAATCATTCTAACCACCTGATCACCCAAACCGAGCTCGATCGTTACGTTCCGACGATCCTGCCGAACGGCACTGAATTCTTCCCGGTTGGCGACACCACCAGAATGAATCCTGCGTTCACCAGCATTCGTGAATGGCAGACCAACAGCAATTCCAACTACAACGCGGGCACCGTTACCATCCGTCGCCGCGCCGCCGGTGGCGCCGATTTCCAGGTGTTCTATACGTTTTCCAAGGCGTTAGACGTTGCCTCCAGCACAGGTTCGGTGGAAAGTTCCCGCGCCGCGAGTGCGATTATGGATCCGGACAACGCTCATCTTGACTACGGACTCGCCGAATTCAATGTGGAACATTCGGTAAGCGGCAATGTTACGTATCCGTTGCCGTTTCACCTCGGCTCGCGAGCGGGTGGAGCGCTCGTGAATGGCTGGACTCTCGACGCGCTTGCTACTTTTCAAACGGGCCAGCCGCTGACGCCTCGTCTGGCTGCTTCGAATTCACGGGATGGCTCGGGCACTCTCGCGGATCGTCCGAATCTGGTCGCCGGATTCAACAATAATCCGACCAGCGGCACCACCGGCGCGGGATGTGCGGGCGCGCCTGCGGGACAACCTGTCGGCACGGCGGCCCGCTGGTACAATCCATGCGCCTTCACGCTACCCACTCCCGGTACGTACGGAAATCTGGGACGCAATACCGTAATCGGACCGGGAGTTGAAAACATCAATGCCGCGCTGGAGAAAGATTTCAGACCAGTCGAGCGAATGCGCGTCACCTTCCGCGCCGAGGTGTTCAACATCATGAACCACACGAATTTCGGTCTGCCGAACACCACCGCGCTGACTTCCACGGGCGCTGTGAACGGCGCCGCGGGATCTATCACCTATACCATTACAAGTTCGCGTCAGCTTCAGTTTGCGGTCAAAGTGAACTTCTAAACCCTAGATGCGCGGGAGAAGATCGGGGTCCAAGGCCGTTGTCCTTCTGCTCGCTGTGACGGCAAGCGTATGGGGACAAAGGCGCGTAGCGCTGGGGGATTGGCCAGAGCAGCGAGGGCCGAATCGCGACGGAATCTCGCAGGAACACGGTCTCCCTGAAAAATGGTCGCTGAACGGCGACAATTTTCTGTGGCGCGTGCCTTACGGCGGTCGCTCGACACCGGTCGTTCTCGGAAATCATTTGTACGTTCAGAATGAGTCGGGAAGCGGCGCGAGTGAGCAGGAAAGAGTGATGTGTCTCGACCCCGACACGGGGAAGCTGATCTGGGAGTACCGGTTCAACGTATTTCAAGAGGACGTTCCCCCGCAGCGCGCCTTTGCAGCGCCCGCCGCGGATCCGGAAACCGGAAATGTCTACGTGATGAGCGCAGGCGGCATGGTTCTTGGGCTTACGGCAGAGGGAAAGCTATTGTGGACCCGGTCTCTGACCGAAGAGTTCGGCGTCTTTACGACCGAGCGAGGCCGGATGACGTCGCCCATCATCGACGGAAACCTCGTCATTGTCACCGCGGCGGTTTCCACCTGGGGCGCCGACGCGCAGCGGGCTCAGCGTTTCATCGCGCTCGACAAGAAGACAGGCGAGGTGGTTTATGTCGCAAATCTGGGCGCGGGCCCGTCCGACACCACCGCCTACGGAGCACCCACTATCGCGACCATCCGCGGAACCCGCCTCTTGATCGCGGGCATGAACGACGGCGGCGTCTACGCTATGAAGCCGCAAACAGGCGAGAAGGTCTGGAGCATCGTCCTCGCAGCCCGCGGCATCAACACGGCGGCGGTGGTCAGCGGAAACACAGTGCTGGTCTCTTATGGAGAGGAGAACCTGATTACCAGCGGCACTGTCCTCGCGTTCGATGGATCGGGCACGGGAGACATTAAGTCGCCGATGTGGTCGCGCACGGGAGCCTTGGAAGGCTTCTCTACCCCAATCGTTGACGGCGGCAATGTGTATCAGATCGACAACTGGTCAAAGCTTGGCGCATTCGATTTGAAGAGTGGGCGCGAACTATGGAAACAGCCTCTGGCGAACATACAGAAAGCGCAGCGCGAGGGCGTGCCCACCTGGGGATCTGTCTATCCGAGATGCGCGCCCGGAGTGATGGCGGATGGCAAGATCTATGTCGGCACGCAGAGCGGCCGATTCTTCATCCTGCGTCCGCGAACCGGCGGAGTCGATGTATTGAGCGAAGTGGAGATGCCAGCCGGAAAATCCGGGGCCGAAGGAACCCGCGAGCAGATTCTGGCAGGCGCGGCCATCTCGCGCGGACGGATCTACTTCGTCACCAGCGGAGCGATTTACGCCCTGGGACCCAAACAGCCTGCCTCCTTGAAGGGATTGGCTGTGGATGAACCCGCCCAGATCGGAGAGGGTACTCCTGCCTGGCTACAGGTCGAACCCACGGAGCTGGTATTGAAACCTGGACAAACCGTGAAATTGCACGCACGGCTGTTCGACGAAAAGGGACGCTTTCTTCACGAGGCGAAAGCCGCTTGGTCATTGGATGGCCTAAAGGGAACAGTCAGGGATGGGTCGCTCACGGCGGCTCCCGATGCTGCCGGTCAAGCGGGCGTCATCAAAGCAGTGGCGGCCGGACTTACTGGCCTCGCGCGCGCACGGGTGGTGCGCCCAATGCCGTGGATTGAGACATTCGAGACTTACGCTGATGGCTCCCTTCCGCAAGGATGGATCAACGCTGAGGCGGGGAATTTCGAAGTCTCGACTCTCGACGGCCAAAAGGTACTCGAAAAGCTTCCCGATGAGACCCTCTTCAAACGCATCCGGATGTTCACGGGTCCGGTTGATTCTTCCGGCTACACCATGGAAGCCGACGTTCGCGTCAACACGAAACGGCGGCAAATGGGGGACATCGGGATCACCGCGCAGCGTTACACGCTAACTTTGTACGGTAACGACCAGCAGTTGCGAATCGAATCCTGGCAGCCGGAGAGTAAGCGAACGGTTGCAGTCCCTTTCGAGTGGAAAGCGGGCAAATGGTATCGCCTGAAGATCCGGGTGCAGAATCCAATCTGGCCGGCGGCGGCGTTCGCATCACCGGCAAGGCGTGGGACAGAGACGATCAGGAGCCAGGGGCCTGGACGCTCGACAAAACCGATCCAATCGGCAACCGGGAGGGCTCGCCCGGGTTTTTCGTCGATACGCAATTCGGGGCGTACTTCGCAAACCTGAGGGTGACGCCAAACTAACGATATTCGGCCCCTATCACCGAACCGGCCATTAAGTATTAGACAGTTATCGCCGGGGGGCCTAGGATGAGAGACTGTTCGCGGACGGAGTCCGGCCATCGCTGACGCTATCCCGGTACCGATTAGTCAGATGCATAACGGATTGCAAACCCTACGTCACGGGATTCGTCGAACAACGCCACGGGCTTCCGCCACGGGGCTTCTCATGATCGTCTCTCCCTTTGTCATGACCGTGGGAATCTGCGCGGCAGGCGACTGGCCGCAATATCGAGGGCCCAACGGGAGCGGCGTCGGCGACGCAACCCATCTCCCAACCACCTTCGGGCCAGAGGAAAATGTGGTCTGGAAAACGCCGGTTCCATTCGGACATTCCTCGCCCGTGATCGCAGGAAACCTGATCTTCATTACGGCCGAGGAGGGCGCCACACGCTCTTATATTTCCGATGGAAACTATGGGCGGCCTTCCGTCGAAAAGGTGGTTTACAAAGGCGGCAAGCTGTATACCCTCGCCCTCGACCGCCTGACTGGGAAGATTGTATGGCGTAAAGAAGCTCCCCGGACTGGGGTCTCGCAACTTCAGGAAAACAATTCCCCAGCTACTCCAAGCGCCGCCACGGATGGCAAGGGCGTCTTCGTGTTTTTTCAGGATTTCGGTCTTCTGGCGTATAACAACGACGGCGCAGAACGCTGGCGCCTGCCTCTGGGTCCGTTCAACAACATGAATGGAGCAGGCTCCTCACCGATTCTCTATGGCGATTTAGTGGTGATGATCTGCGATCAGGATTCGGCCGATTCGTTTCTCATCGCCGTCGAAAAAAACACCGGTAAGGTCCGGTGGAAGACGCCGAGGCCGGAGTCTACGCGAAGTTACTCGACGCCAGGCGTGCTGAAACCGAAGGGTGCGCCAGCTGAAATCATCGTTCCCGGCCCGTATCAAGCGACCGCGTACTTTGCGGACACGGGCGAAAAGTCGTGGTGGGTGCGTGGTTTATCGTGGCAGCCGAAGTCGGTGCCGGTAATCGACGGCGATATTATCTATGCTTTGGCTGCGGACAATGGGAATCTCGAAAAACAGGAAGGGTTGCCAAGTTTCGCCGAACTCCGCTCGAAGTACGATGCGGATCACGACGGTAAGTTGACGCCGAAGGAGCTTGCGGGCGATCCTGCCATGCGCAAGATCGCACCCGCAATCGACATGGCGCGCAAAGGTTATTTCGACGAGCGCGACTGGGGCTACTATCTGTCAAAGATGGAGGCCGGAAACAACCTGATCGCGATCCGCGACGGCGGACATGGCGACGTTACGGAGAGCAACGTACTCTGGAGCACGCAAAAATATCTGCCATGCTGCACCTCGCCGTTGCTCTATCAAGGCGTCCTGTATTTCGTCAAAGAAGGCGGAATCCTGACCGCGCTCGATCCTAAGACAGGCTCAGTTCCAAAACAAGGCCGGCTGAAGGGAGCGCTCGACGAATACTATTCTTCTCCGGTCGCAGCGGCGAATAAAGTATATCTCTTGAGCCGCCAGGGAAAGCTCACGGTGCTAAAAGCGGGCGCGGATTGGGAAATCCTCGCCGTGAACAATCTGGACGATGAATCCTTCGCCACGCCCGCCATCGTCGACAATAAGATTTACGTCCGCACCCACGGCATGATGTACTGTTTTGCCGACAAAGAATAAAACGCAGGAGTGTCCGTAATGAGCACAGCAATACCGGGCTTGAATCCCGGCGCGGTATCGAAGGCAGCGTCTATCTTGGACGCGCACGTCCGCGAAATCGTCGAATTTCATTTCAACCCTGATACAGGATGCCCATTCTGGCTCGATTTCGCCTCGAAGCTGACGTGGGATCCCCGAAAAGAGATCCGGGACTTCGAGGATCTGAAACGATTTCCAGCGTTCGAAGATGAGTGGCTGCGCGGCGGGCCCTTGGACCGGTGGGTGCCAAAGGGTCTGGCACATTTGCCGAAATTCGTATTCGAAACCGGCGGCACTACGGGCATCCCAAAGAGCCGCGTGCAGATGGAAGACTTTCGCGTCGACTACGAATTGTTCGGGGAGACTCTACCAGAAAAGTATTTCCCGATGGGGGCGAACTGGCTGATGCTGGGTCCGTCGGGTCCTCGCAGGCTGCGGCTGGCCGTTGAACATCTGTGTCAAAAACGCGGCGGCATCTGTTTTTGCGTTGACCTGGACCCACGCTGGGTGGTCAAACTGATCAAGAAAGGCGATTTGGATCATTTGAACGCCTACAAAGCGCACGTGATCGACCAGGCCATTACCGTCCTGAGTGCGGGCCACAACGTTCAGTGCATGTTCACGACACCGAAGCTACTCGAATCGCTCGCCGAAGAGTTACAGAATCGGAACACCAGCGTCGCGGAGCAAGGCATCACGGGAATCTTTGCGGGCGGCACCGAGTTCACTCCGCAATTTACCCGCTTCGCTATGGAGGAGCTTCTAGGCGACGGCATCTACATGACGCCCACTTACGGGAACACCCTGATGGGGCTCGCCTGTTCGGAGCCGATCAGCGCTGCCAGTGGATACAAGATCACCTATCATGCGCCCCAGCCTCGCGCCGTAATCGAGGTGGTTTCGCTCGACGATGACACTCAACTGGTCGGATACGGAGAGACCGGCCGTGTCCGCCTTACCACGCTTACCAGGGAAACCTTTATCCCTGGCTTTCTCGAACGCGACGAGGGCGAGCGCGAGCCTCCTCACGAAAAGTATCCATGGGATGGTGTCAGCGGCGTGAGGCCGTTCCGCCAGCTTGCGGGATCGACCACCGTCGGAGTGTATTGAGCATGTTGAACCTGCCGATCCTGCGCTGGGGTCAAGCCTACACGAGCCTCGAACAGGACGTGGTCAAACATTTCATCACGGGCGAACCACTGGCCCATGTCAGCCTTGCGAATCCCGGGTTGTTGACCCGCGATATGCGCCTTGCCAAGCGCGCCCGCGCGATTCTGACCGAAATTCCGATCCCGGCGTTGATCGACATGATGAAGCAAGCCGCCGGATTTTACCTGAATGATACTTTGCCCATCGGCGATGGTGAGCAATCACCCGAAGACTTCGTTCACCAGCAATCCGCCAGCACCGGTCTGCCGGAACACATGTGCAGAGCCAACATGGAGAAGAATTATTTCGTGCTCTCAAACATGGGCGCGATCATCGACTCGCTGACGCGCGGTCTTCCGACCGGCATTCTGACACGCGGTTACGGGAAAGAAGCCCGCGGCGTGACGGTCAGCTACCAGGCGCAGGCTCCGTTCGTCGGACTGGTGCTGCCGTCCAATTCACCGGGAGTGCATACACTCTGGCTTCCCGTAATCCCGATGCAAATCGGATTGCTCATCAAGCCTGGACCTCAGGAGCCCTGGACCCCGTACCGCATCGCCAGCGCATTCCTCAAGGCGGGCATTCCGAAAGAGGCGATCGGTATTTATCCTGGCGGCGCGGACATGGGCGCCGAAGTGGTCCGGCGCGCCGGCCGCAGCATGATCTTCGGAGGCGCCGCGACCGTCGAGCACTACAAAGGCGATCCGCGAGTTCAAGTCCACGGTCCCGGGTTCAGCAAGATCCTGATCGGTGACGACGTAGTCGATCAGTGGGAGAAATATATCGGCTTGATTGCCGACAGCGTCTACTTGAACAGTGGACGCGGCTGCATCAATTGCTCCAGCGTGTGGGCCTCGCGTCATACCGAAAAGATCGCCGAAGCCGTGGCTGAGCGTATCGGCAACATGGAGCCAAAGGCGCCAGCGGATCCCACGGGCGGTCTCGCTGCGTTTACCATTCCGGGCGCTGCGAAAGCAATCTGGAATATGATCGACAGTCAGCTCAGCCAATCCGGCGTCAAACATATAACCGCGAATTTCGGACCGCGGCTGGTCGAAACCGAATATTGCGGCTATATCCGGCCGGTCGTGGTGCATTGCGATTCTCCTGCGCCAGGCGCTTGCCAATGCCGAGTTCATGTTTCCCTTTGTCAGCGTAGTCCGGTGTCCACAGGAAAAGATGATCGAGACAATCGGGCCCACGCTTGTGTGTTCTGCGATCACAAACGACCGTCAGTGGCAGCGTCAATTGATTGACGCCCCGCAAATCGATCGTCTCAATCTGGGTCCAATACCCACCATAAAGCTGGATTGGCTTCAGCCGCACGAAGGAAATATCGTCGAATTTCTATTCCGGCCGCGAGCGTTCCAATCCGACCTAGAGTCAGCCGCCGTCTGATCCTGCAAACTCTCATCATGTCCATCACCAACAATTACCCGGCCCGAATCGCCATCTCAACTGCGGTGAATGGACCGTCTGCGGAGTCGCCGCACTCGGCTTCTGGTGGACATTTACGCGATCCTGGTCGCGCCGTTGTCGAACTTCCAGTTCACCTTCGCGTGTTTATGCCTCCGGCCAATCCCCCAACTCCACCCGCTTCTGCGCAAACGCAAGGCAATTGAGCAATTGTCGCCGCCAGAGCGCAATATCTGCCGAATCAGCTTGATAGGAGGTGAATATCGCCATGACGCCGCGCGAAACCGTTGAATTACTTATTTAACAGCGGAATGCTTTTGGCCGATGGAGGCTGAGGAATGGTTCGCAGGAACGCATGAATATCCGCCAGGTCCTGATCGGATGCCACTTTCTTGGTGTAGGGAGGCATTTGCCCGGTTGGCTGCCGCAGGTACTTTGAAAATGCAGCGAATGGGACCGGACCCGGAGCGATCCGCGGACCTGCGATCCCGCCCTGCGCCTCATGGCCATGACATTCATAGCAGCCATCGCTCTCGTAGATTTTCTTGCCGCGCGCAGAATCGCCCGCCGGCGTTTGCGCCGACGCTGCTACAGCGATGATCGACAGAATGAAGAAGCGCATCACATCACTTTCTGATTAACGGGGTTGCGTCACGACATCTACCAGGGCGGGGTCGCCCCGCTCGACTACCTCGACGGCCCGGCGAAGAATAGGCCCCAGATCCTTCGGATTGCTGACAGGGCCCTCGCTATGAACGCCCATACCTCGCGCGATCATCGCAAAATCGAGATCCGGATTCGTCAGCGAGGTGCCGATCCGTGCATTGGTAATCCCACGCTGATGACGGTTCGCCATCCGCTGGACATGCATCACCTCCTGATGATAGGCGCGATTGTTGTGCATCACGATCAGTAGAGGAATCCGATGATGAGCGGCGGTCCACAAGACGCCTGGAGCGTACATCAGATCGCCGTCGCTCTGAATACTGACGCAGAGGCGCCCGTGCTTCCGATGCGCCAGTGCCGCTCCAACCGAAGCCGGAGCGGTATAGCCGACGCCGCCCGCGCCTCCGGAACCCGTCACGCCCATGGTCTGATAGTGCCGATCGATTTTCCAGAGCCGGGACGGCTGGCCACCGACAAGAGCCCAGTCCTTTTCTCTGACAACGTCCCATATTTCTGCGGCCATGCGCGCGGTGCTGATGGGACTCGCATCCCAAGCGTACGCTGCGGCCGCGCGAGCCTGTTCCCTGGCCCGCTGACTCGCTTCACCGAGCTTCTTGCCGCGTTCCACCATCAATCGTCTGCGGTCCGGAGTGATCAGCTTTCGGCAGGCTTCGATCAGCAAGGGAAGCGTCGCTTCGGCCTCCGCGGCGAGCGCGAGATCCACTTCGGCGTACCGCTGGAAATTTTGATAATTGCTCTTGATATACAGCTCGTTCGGGGAGATGCTCAATAGCTTGGTTCCCGATTTCGTGAGCGGACGGGACGTGCCGTAAAGTTGATCCCGGTGGACGTTCACCATTCCCCACAGATCCGATACTTCCAAACCGAGAATCACGTCCGCTTCGCCGATCACCTTTCCGTCGGGATGGCTGAGAGGATGATCGGTTGGAAACTTTCCGGATGTAACCGGCGCCTGCAATACTTCAGCCAGTTCCACCAGCAGCTTCATCCCCGATGCAGTATGGACCGCGCGATCGGCCATCAACACAGGATGTTCCGCTGCGACCAGCAGCCGGGCGACCTCAGCTACGGCACCGGCATCGCCCACCGGAGGCGACATCAGGCTCAGCTTCGGGATGACGGGTTTCTCGCGTTCCGAAACCGGTGCCTCTTGCAGTCCGCTGTCCGCGACCAAGACGACCGGCCCCATCGGAGGTGTAACAGCGATCCGATAGGCTCGTGCCGCGGACTCGGCGAAGTGCGTCAGCGAACTCGGCAGATCGTCCCACTTGGTATAGTCGCGGACCATCGCGGCCGCGTCCTGCGCGCTGTGATTCCAGTCGCCGAAGTTCCGCCGCAGTTCCATATCGACGGTATTCCCCAGCACGATGAAAACCGGTACTCGACCAGCGTAGGCGTTGTAAATCGCCATCGACGCATGCTGGAGTCCGACGGTGCTGTGCGCCATCACCGCCAGGGGCTTATTTTCGATCCGTGCGTACCCGTCGCCCATCGCAACTGACGATTCCTCATGACAGCAGGTGAGAAACTCCGGACTCTTGTTCCCGCCAAAATTGACGATCGACTCGTGCAGCGAGCGGAAACTCGAGCCGGGATTCGCGGCGACGTATTCGAAGCCGAGCGACTTCAGAACGCTCACCATGAAGTCGGACCCGGGCCGCTCCGTCGTCAGGACTTCCACCGCAGGCTGCGGCTCTCCCGTTTCGGCCTGAAGCTGGGCGGCTGAAGGGATCGGCGCGGGAACGCGAGCCGGCGCCTGCTGCGCCTGTCCCGTATTCTGATTCAGAGCAAATCCTGCCGCTCCGGCAGCAGCGCCTTTCAGGAATCCACGACGCCGGACAACGCCTTCATTCTTTTCTGTCATGAGAGACTACGACCATACAAGCCGTTAATGCTACGGCTGCGGCGGCAGAGATGTACCATTCCCCTGGTACATCGGCGTGGTCTGAGACGTATGGACATCAGTAGTCCCGACTTTTTAAGGCCACGTGGAGAACCCGATGAAATGGAAATTCGCCGGCGGCATCGCCCTCACAGTCCTGGCCGCGCTAGGCTTTCAGCTTGGCCACGGGAGAGCGAACGCTGCCCCCGCGAAGAAGACCATGAAGGTCCCCAAGTTCGAGTACGACGCAACCTGGCCGAAGCAGGAGGGACATTTCGGCGAGCACGGCGACTGGATCTTCGGCGCGCTCGGCGGAATCGCGGTGGATGCCTCGAACGATCACGTGTGGCTGGTGCAACGGCCCGCGACATTGGATGCCGCCGAAACCCTTGCGGCGAAAAAGCCGCCTCTTGACGAGCGCTGCAAGCCGGCCCCTACCGTGATGGAATTCGACCCGTCCGGAAGTTTCGTTCAAGGCTGGGGCGGTCCCGGCCAGGGCTACGAATGGCCTGAGACCGAACACGGAATTAAGATCGACTATCAGGGCAATGTCTGGCTGGGAGGTAGCGGGAAAAAAGACAACCAACTTCTGAAGTTCACCAAGGCTGGCAAGTTCGTGCTCCAGATCGGCCATTCGGGCCACACCACGGGGAACAACGATCGCGAGAACATGAACACTCCCTCTTGCACGTTCGTTTATCCCAAAACGAACGAGTTGTTCGTTTCCGATGGGTATATCAACCGGCGAGTGGTCGTGTTCGATCCTGAAACCGGGAAGTTCAAACGTATGTGGGGAGCCTACGGGCGGCCGCCCGACGATTCCGTCCCGCGAATTCTTCGTTTCCCGCTCACCGAAGGACTGCCCGTCGATACCGTGATGAAAGATCCCCCGCCGCAACAGTTCAACCTTCCGCACGCGATACGCGTGTCGAACGACGGACTGGTATACGTCGGCGACCGCACCAACAATCGGGTTCAGATTTTCAACATCGACGGCACGTTCGTAAGAGAAGTATTCATCAACAGAAACTTTCTGGGTCCTGTCGGTACCGCCGTGGACCTCGACTTTTCTCCCGACAAAGCGCAGCAGTATTTGTATGTCATGAGCGGCGACGAACATTTGCGCATCCTGAATCGGGAGACCATGCAGGTCCTTGGCGAGTTCGGCCACCTGGGACACTTCCCGGGACAGTTTTTCCACACCCACGCGATCGCAGTCGACACTAAGGGCAACATCTATACAGCCGAAGCGGGCACTCTCGGCAGACGTGTAGAGAAATTCGTGCTCAAGGGCTACACGACAGTTTCAGTCGAGTAGGCCTGGATCAAATGCCGCGACCACGGAAGCCCCGCCTCAATCGCCGTAATTTTCTGAGCGGCGCGGCCGCTTTAATCGCCGGTACGGAATCAGGATTACCGGCCAGCCACCCGTTGAAGCAGCCCTGGAGCGGAAGCCGGGCTCCGACTTCATGCTGGATGTCTTCAAATCCCTGGGATTCGAATTCGTCTGTTCCAACCCCGGTTCCAATTTTCGCGGACTCCACGAATCGGTCATCAACTATGGCGGCAACCGGAATCCGGAGTTCATCACCTGCTGTCATGAAGAGTCCTCGGTCGCAATGGCCCACGGCTACGCGAAAATCGAAGGCAAACCGCTGTGCGTTTTGCGCGCACGGAACGGTCGGGTTGCAGCACGCGGCCATGGCGATCTACAACGCTTATTGCGATCGCGTCCCGGTTTACATCGTGGTCGGGAACACTGCGGACGCGCAGGCCCGCTCTCCGGGGGACTGGGTCCACAGCAGTCAGGACGCGGCGGCTATGGTCCGCGATTATGTCAAGTGGGACGACCTGCCGGCGTCACTGCCGCACTTTGCCGAGTCCGCGGTTCGCGCATACAAAATCGCAATGGCGCCGCCCATGGCGCCAGTAGTCCTGGTAGTCGATAGCGAGTTGCAGGAAAATCCGGTGGATGGGACGCCGCGCGTCCCGAAGCTGACGTTGGCCGAACCTCCACAAGGAGACTCAGGCGCGATCAGGGAACTGGCGCGGCTCTTGCTGTCGGCTGAGAATCCTGTCATCGTAGCCGACCGCGCCGCTCGAACGAAAGCGGGCCTGGAACGGTTGATAGAACTGGCCGAGACGCTGCAGGCTGCTGTCGTCGACCAGAATTCGAGGATGAATTTTCCGAACCGCCACCCGCTGAATCAATCCGCGCGGAGCAGGTCCTCGATCGCCGAAGCCGACCTGATCCTGGGACTCGAAGTATCGGACTTTTGGGGAATCGTCAACGCTTTCAGCGGGAAATTACGCATGTCCCGCCGTATCGCCAAGGCCGACGCAAAACTCATCGCGATCAACGCCGCGGATTTCGCCATCAAAGCGAATTATCAGAATTTCCAGCGCTTTGTCGAGCTCGACATGGCCATCGCGGCGGACGCCGAGGCGACCCTCCCCTCGCTGATTGAGGAGGTACGGCGGCAGATTACACCCGCCCAAAGGGCCGCGTTCGCGATCCGCGGCGCCAGGCTCCAGAACGCGAATCGGCAAGCGCGAGAACAGGCGCGGTTGGAGGCGGCTTTTGCCTGGGACGCAAGTCCCATCAGCACCGCCCGCTTATCGGCAGAGATATGGGACGCGATCAAGGATCAGGACTGGTCCCTGGTATCCTACGTTCAGCACTTCAGTTCCTGGCCGTTGCGGCTTTGGACCTTCGATAAATACCATCAGTTCATCGGCGGGCCGGGAGGGATGGGCGAAGGTTACGGAGCACCCGCCGCTGTCGGCGCGGCGTTAGCGAACCGGAAAAACGGGCGACTGTCAGTCAACATTCAGACGGATGGCGATCTAATGTATGGACCCTCGGTCCTGTGGACCGCCGCGCATCATCGCGTCCCGTTGTTGAGTATTATGCACAACAATCGCGCGTACCACGCCGAAGTTCTAGCGGTGCAGCGCATGGCGAACCGTCACGAAAGGGGCATCGATCGGGCCGGTATCGGAACTGTGCTTGACGATCCGCACGTCGATTTCACGAAGGTGGCACAGGGATTAGGCGTATATGCCGAAGGTCCAATCACTGATCCCAGAGCGGTGAGCAAGGCGCTGCGCCGCGCGATAGCGGTAGTCAAGCGTGGTGAGCCCGCCCTTGTCGACGTCGTGACGCAGCCGCGCTGAACATATATGAGACTTACCCTCATTTTCAGCTTGACGGCCGCAGGAATTCTGTTGTCTGGTGCGCCGGGGAGCAACGCCGCGCGCGGCAAAGCTATCTTCGTCAAGGTGGGCTGCTATGCGTGTCACGGCCGGGAAGCGCAGGGAGGAGGCACCTATGGACCGCGCCTCGCGCCCTCGCCGATTCCCTTCCCGGCGTTTCTGAGGTTCGTGCGCAAGCGGCCGGCGAGATGCCATCGTACTCCGAAAAAGTCATAGGTGACGCGGATCTCTCCGAAATCTACACCTTTCTTCAGTCGCAACCTGGAGTTCATGCGTTGGACACGATCCGTCTCTTGAAGTAGCCGCGACCAGGTCCGCTCACGCGCATCACGGAGCGCCGGTTTCGATCAGTGTGTCGATCGAAAGCTGGCGTTTGGAAGTGCGTGAAA
>CAVPKR010000124.1:0-6043 GCA_963705675.1 Terriglobia bacterium | reverse complement strand
CGAAGGAAAATCCTGAAGTGGTGGCCCGTCCTTGACGGAGGCAGAGTGTTCAACCGCGTAGAAACTTTTGTTGACGGGAACTACCGTCTCGTGGAAATCTCTGGCTGGCGAGCGATCCTCCCTTTCTTGGGCGGCTGCCTGCCATTGTGTTGTCCAGCGCCGTCAGCCCTGTGGAAATGAGTCCGGTGAAGCCGAACACAGTCCCGGATGAAAGGCCTGAAACTGTTCGGTGAATCATCCCGGGTTCACGTTCGGCATCATCCCGGATGCGCTGTCACTTTCCCCCCGGGATCTCCGCGGGACTCGCGGATTGCTTTCGAAAGGGGATGGCCCCGCCGGTATGCCAACCGAGGCATATGGCTTTGATTTAGTGTGCCCTCGGTGGCTTAGGGGCGCTAGCTGAAGGTGTGTTTCAGGTGCGGATGTGAAGGATTTGTGCGATTCTCGCGTTGGAGCCTTTGGGCGCTTTTTAGCCGGAGGTGTATCGCTGGCGCTGGACGAAAGCCTTGTGGGTCTTGGGGAGGCTGGAACCTCGAAGGGCAGCCACGGCTGAGCCTTGGGGCTTGGACCGGCATTATCGCGCGGAAATTGGCCAATGCTCGTCCTATCCGTTCCGCTGCTGCGCCGCACCTCCGTTGGTGGCGGCGGCGTGCAGTGGAGTCGAATGGGCCGAGGCGAACAACGGCTCGCAGCGCCTGATGAGTTTCTGGAACTTCATCGCCAGAGCGCGCCGCGATCCGCACCGCCTGGGATTCACCGCGAATTGATCGGTCTGGCCCCGGCCACATGAGCGGTGCGATTTACTCGGCTTTGATGACGCTCAGACGAAGAAATCGCCGAAGAGGCGCGAAAAGCGTCCGCTCGAGTGCGACCGAATCCGCGTACACTGTCATCGAAGGACGCATCGTCGGGGTTTCTTCCACCAGTGCATTGGCCCACTTCATTGGGCCTGCGCGCATAACCGCGGAACGCCGCATGGAATTAGTGACGATGGCGCGTCGTGCCTTGTCGGCAGTATCGGTTCAGGCCGCCGGATTCACTTTGGCTCAATCACAGCCTCCGTTCCTGAATGCACTTGCGGACGCACTCTGCGGCCCGGCTCAAGTGCAATCGCGATATGTCTATGCGGGCCGCATGTATCGCCTCTGGCTGCATAAAGTAGATGACCCAAAAGCGACAGAGGATTTTCGCGCGCGGAAACTGATCACCCCGGGTGCCAAGGCTGTTCGCGCATCTGGCAAAGTGCAGGGGGAAGCAGGCGGAAAGGAAACGCGGTTTCGAATCTGGGTTGAAGAAGGCAACCGACGACCGATACCGCTTCGGATTGAGTACCAAGCGAAGTCGTATCTGCGATTGACGTTTGAAGCCCAAAGCTAAGGCGCCCAATAAGCGATATGCAAGTTGCATTTCGGTCCACGTGCCTGATATGTGGTGTTATCGGTAGCCGATTCGGCGCTACTCCGTAAGACTTTTCGACAGAAACGGCGCGCCTTCGTTCAGAGCCGGGGAACAAATCGAGTGAGCTTATTCGATCGCCGGTATCGAAAATAATTTCGCGTTCAGATGACGAGCGGTTCGAAGGCATGGTCCGCGTGACTTGTTGCCATTCAGGTTGACGTTTGTAGTTGGGGAGCTGACGTCGGTGTGCGGGACTTGCAACGATGCGCAAAGAGTTCGAGTGGTTGAAGAAGGTGCGAAATATCCGGTGACCTCACCGGATCAGATCGCAATCGAAGGTACTTTGCAAAACGGGGCGGTTGCTTCCGTGCTTTTATCGCGTATAGGTTATCGTGAAATCGTGTGTCTGCGTGTAAGAACGGTCACTTCACTTTGGCGTACTCCGCCCCAGCACCCTTCAGAATCGAGATGTCCCGATCTGCGTCTTTCCACGCCGCGAAGAAATCCCGAAAAGCCTTTTGCGCTCTTGCCGTTTCGCCCGTGAGCGCCGATGCGCGCGCCAACCCCAAATAGGAAAGGGAAGAGTAGAGTCCCAATTTGCCCCCTTGTGATCGACGATCTTCTGGAACTCAGCCGCTGCTTCCGCGCCCTTGTTAAGCCGCAGCAGCGCCAACCCACGAAGGTACGGAGCCTCCGTGTAGGCGCGCTCAAACGGTACCGCCGGCACGAGCAATTCGACTACCTTCCCCGATTGACCGAGCTTGAACGCGATTGCCGCGCGAATCTCCGGCTGTTGCACCGCGTTCCACAGCGTTCCATTCGGAAACAACCTTGACTGATCCGCGATGAATTTTTCAGCTCCTGAGACATCCCCACACAGTCCCAACGCAAACGCCGGACGACCTAGGCTCTTAACGCTACGGCAATCTCCGACAAGCGCGTCGGCCAGTGCGTCGGACGCGCTAAAATCGGATGCAACACTAGTAAGATGTCGCCGAAGAGCCGCCTCAGAAGCCCGCAGGTACAAATCTCTTGCCTTGCGCCGTTGCCCCAGTGAATCGGCTTCCTTCGCCTGCAATCCGAAACTGAGGTACTCCTCGGGCTTACCCACGAACCACTGAATCTCTGTTTCCGCCGCCGGCCGATCGCCTTCGGCAAATGCCATTTCGAGGTGACGCCGATGGAGCCTCGCCCCGTCCTGCCCCTGCGCCCGCGCCACCTTTAGCAGTTTTTGGGCGTCGCCGAAACGGTCCAGGCCTATATATGCGTTTAATAGGTTCACATAATTAGGCTCCTTATTCGGCTGCAGCCGAAACGCTTCCTGGCCCTCCTTGACAGCCTCTTCGAATCGCCCAAGGACTGCGTAGCTCTCGATCAAATTATTATGAAATCCCCAGTCGCGGGGATAGTTCCGGCTACCCAATCGAAGGACGTCAATCGCCTTGTCTAGCTCCCCGGTGCAGTCCCAGTAGTAGTTGCTCGCGATATCAGCCCGCTCAAACTCGGAGACACGGTCGATCAGGCTGAAAGCCCTTTTAGAGTATTGGCAGGTGCGCCCCAGGTCCCCAGCATTGTAAGAGGCGTTCGCAAGGAAGGCGTAAGCCATGGCGAAATTCGGATCCAGCGCGGTGGCACGCTCGAATAAAGGAACTGCGGCAAGAAATCGGCCCTGGACCATCTCTTCGTAACCCGAGGTGTAGTTCTGGAGAGCTTCCAGCGAACCAGTGGTCGCCTGTTCGAGTGGACGGTTCGACTTCTGGATCGAGCTGAGCGACTCTCCCAGCCTCATCCGCACGGCTGTTGCGCCAGTTCCCAATGCCTTCAAAATATGTTCTTTATCTTCAACCTGGACCTGCTCTCGGGCGAGCGTCGCGCCCGCCTGGCAAGTGATCGCCTCCAGCGTAATCACATAGGTCTTGCCCAAGCTCGCGATGGAACCGCTGATGGTCGCTGCAGCGGCGTCCCGCACGCAGATGTCATGCGCAATCTGCTTTGTCCGCGGCTTTCGGCTGGCAGGTTCATCATCCGCAGGTCCATTTGAACCTGCTCGTCGTCCATGATTTTCAGAAAAGGCGATTGCTCCAGTTGGATGGCAAGCCCCTGCCGCAGCGTCCCATCAAGCACGGGTTCGCCTGTCAAATTCGTAAAATCGGCAAGGACAACTGTGTCCTGGACCGTCAGTCCTGGCGTGCGGTTTATATAGAAGAAGTGGATATATAAGTAGATACCGGCCGCGGCCATCATAACGGCAGTAGTCCAAGCGGCGACATTCCGGCCGCCGGGTTTCAGTGCGGGAACCTGAGGGGTCGGCTTCCGGATTACCTCAACCATCGGCTCAACGGGCGCCAGGAACCGGTACCCGACTGTCGGTATCGTCGCGATATACCGGGGCTCCTTCGGATCGTCATCGAGAGCTTTTCGAATCTGGGCGATGGCCCTGGTCAACGCATTGTCCGAAACCGCAACACCCTCCCAAATCACGTTCAGAATCTCAGCTTTCGGCACCACCCGGCGGCGGTTTTCAATCAGAAACTGGAGCAGGCGAAACGATTTCGGTTCCAAGGAACGTGGCGCTCCAGAAACTGTAAGTTTCAGATTCAAAACGTCTAACACGACGTCACCGAACCGATACCGATCTTCCGGTAATTGCGTCATGAATCCATCAGATCACGCCGGAATAATATCCGGCGCCCATCACGACCTGCCAGGTGTTGTGGCCGCATTGTGGACCCATGTCAACACAATTTGCGCTGTCCTCACTCATGATAGTCTCCGCGATCATTCGCTGCAACGCGGGCTCTCCGCAGGCTCCTAAAGGATCGATCCGGCTCAACATCATATGTAGAGTTCCCGTCGTTGACGGAGTCTTCCTCAACGGACATGGTCCCTATCGTTTCCTCCTCGACACCGGCCAGGAGGCGAATCAGGTGGATGCATCGATCGCGCGCCGGATTGGCCTTTCCGCGGCTTATCGCGTCGAACTCGCTTCGATAACCGGAACCACCCACGTGCCAGGGGGAGTCGCCGGTGAAATCTCGCTTGGATCGGCTACCGCCTTCAACCAGGAGATTCTGTTCACGTCACTCGAGGGCATGACCGGCCTCGGCGCCGGAATCGACGGCATACTGGGGCAGGAGTTCCTCGCCCACTTCAATTACCTCCTCGACTTCGCCAACAGTCTGGTGGTCTTCGGCGGGCCGGTTCCGCAAGGAGGCAGCCGAGTGGCGTTTGAATCCATCAATACTCGTCCGGCCATCGAGACCAGCGAGGGCAAACTGGTTATTGATTCTGGAACGAACGTCACGATTCTTTACCGCGCATCGACAGCACCGCACCGCGGTACGACACTTCGGACATCCTCGGGGTCGACGTTCATCCCGCAGGCGAAGAACCTCCGCCTCCGAATCGCCGGACGCGAATATCAAGTGACCGTGGCTTCCACGCCGAGTACTCTCAAGGAAGACGGCGTACTCCAAGCCACGCTGTTCCATGCCCTGTTTGTCAGCAATTCAGGCAAGTATGTAATTCTTGACCCTGCGACGGGACGACGCTAAATCTTCCGCCCGCGGCAAACTGCCAGCCAGTAACGCCACAAAAGGAGGTATACCAATCGCCCGCAGCAGGTACCCAGTTCCATGGTCAAGACCGCCGGCGATTGGGCCGGGCGACCCTTTTGTCGCTCGCTTTAAAAGAGATCGTCCCGAACTGGTCGCTTGAGAATCGTCCCCGCGCTCGATTGTCACTTCCATTGTCGCCCACCAGTGAATGCGTTGCCCTTCGACCACTGGGCTCGCCGAAGCGGTGAGCATCATCCCTGTTACCCGAACCTCCTGCAATTCGACCTAGTGTTGCTCGTCGGATTCCTTTATCTGGCGTGTGAGCAACAGGCGGACTCTGGCGGGGCCCTTTCCCGGCGGCAACTCTACCTTGTCGGTAAGCACAATGCGCTTCTCGTTCACCGGTGTGCTGGGATCATCCAGATCGTCGACCCAATAGCGGGCACTGAGTTTGTGTGTACGCTCCTCGAACCCTTGGAACGTCGCGACTCCCTCGTGCCTCATACGAGCCCGGCACCGATCAGTCGAATTGTCAGCGGCCATCGAGTCTCGACCATCGCACACCCAAGATGATAGCGCCCAATTAATCATATGGTGTTCTGCACCGTTGTAGTTTTGGTCCCGTGCAGATCGGAATCGTCAGTGAAGCTCGCCACCCCGCTTCTAGCGCCGACCGCCGGAGATCCGACTGTTGTCCACCATTAACGCCAAGTTCCGCTCTTCCATGTGATATGGTATGTGTCAATAGCGTTCATTTTGCGCCTTTATACCGGCTGGTGTCATGCCCCGCGTTTCGAGATTGAAGCTGCCTCCGATCAAGCCCGGCGGCGATTCCATGGGCGAGCGCCTGGCGCGACTCCGCAGCGAGCGCGGCTTTACCCAGGTAGAGTTGGCCGAGAAGGTCGGGATTGATCAGGCGATCGTGTCGGCCATCGAGACCAACGTGCTGAAGCTTTCCGCCGAGATGGCCGTACGCTTCGCGATGGCGTTGAAATGAGCACTGACGACCTGCCGCAACCAATCGGACCGAAGCCGGCAAGGAAGGCCAGCCGGAAGGTCATCCGGCGATTGGAGCAAATCGAAAAGCC
>CAVPKR010000123.1:0-9241 GCA_963705675.1 Terriglobia bacterium | reverse complement strand
ATGAACGAACCTCGTGCCAGAATGCCGCGCATCTTAATGACTAGCCCCCATGGCGGTCTGGATCTGCGTCCGCAAGTCGCTGAGAGCGATGGTCACCGCTTGATCGGTGATCAGATTCCCGGACTTATCCACAACCTGACCGCTAGCCGCAGGCCGAACCAGCACTTGATTCCCGGTGCTGTCCTGCATCACGCTGAATAAACCTTGGGACAATCCGATCACTTGCGTGAATCCCGACTTGTTGGTCCACAAAAAGACGACATATTGGCTGCCCGCCGTCAACGTTGGCGCACCAGCCACCATCTGCCGCACACGCTGCCACGCATCTTGCCGGGATGCCGACTCGAGGTCTGCGCCGTTCCCTTTAACGTTTCGAGCACCTGGAATTGATAGGTGGTATAAATATCGCGCCCGCGCAAAGCCGTCGACGCTCCGGTCACTTTCACCCGTACGATCGCAGTGGATTGCGTGATCAAATCGGACATCGTGAGCTTCTGAAGAGTGGTCGCCGAGGTGGGCAGAATCGTCAGCAGTGCCAGGACAGGCACACAGAGGATCGCACCAATGGCTCGGCTTCGCATAAGAATCTCTGACAACATGAAGGGCACGCCGGTAACCTAACGTAAGTGATTGCTTTTACGTTACTTCTATAGTAACAGAGTGTGCATTTTGTGGATCTTGGACACGCAAGTTGGGACAGAACGGCACAGTCATGCGCGGAGCTTACGGCACTTTGGCCAAGCGGAACACCTCGAACACGGGTCGCCCGTTAGAGTCTGCGATGGCGCGAATCATCTCTTTGCGAAGCCCGGATTCAGCCGCGGCGTGCTCCAGCCGCTCCCCACTCCGGGAGTTACTTCTCGCGCCGTCACGTGCCCTACAAAGATTGCATTCGGGTCGGAAAAAACGTATCGGATCACCCGCTGATCGGATTCCGACGGGGTATCGGTGCTAAACGGTCCGTCCTCGGGTCGTAACAGGAGCCGGCCTTGGTGGAAGAGCGCGAGCGTGTTAAACATCCCCCAGTCGACCACGTAGATCGGCTGTTCGACGTCCGAATGGGGAGGGGGGTCGGTTAAGGCGCTCGATAGGGGAAAGAGGGCGTCGGTAAAGTGAACTCCCGGGCCAACTCGCTCAAAGTCAAGGACATATTGATTCATCACCAGCAGATTCGCCACGATCAATGCGCTGGCCAGCATCGTCGACCAGCGCGCCCGGGCGAACGTGGTGGCGATAAACAGGTGAGGAAAAGGCCAAATCAACACACAGTGGTGGATGGAATCGCCGGCATCGCGGGTCAGCGCCATCACCGTCCAGGCAACCACGCAGAAGATCAGCGAAAACCGGGCCGCGCGTGAATTCCACCACCAGGGTAGCGCTATTAGAGCCAATCCGAACGCATACTCTAACCCGTTCTGGCGGTGCTCGCCGAGATGGGTGCGAATCCATAGTGCCATGCGGCCTCGACGGAAGAGGCTCGTTTTTGGATCCGGAGTCCAGTCTTGCATGGTCAGGTATCCGAACAGTCCAGATCCATTCAGAGTTCTGCGCTCCTCGGGAAGCTTCAAAAGTACGTTCGTGCTGTCAAGCTTGGCATTGGAACTGAAGGTCGCGTTAGGATGCCGCAAATTATACATAATAAACGGCAAAGCCCCCAGCATGAATGCCGCAGCCGCGATCGCCACAAAGCGCGGTTTGAGCGCTTTACCGATCTCGCGCCAGAAAATCGACACGCCGCCACAAACCAGGCCTGCCAGCGCCCAGGAAAAGATTGCCTTATTCCATAGGCCCAAACCCAGGCAAAAAAATCCTAAAGCGAGGTCCCGCACCGAAACGAAACGCTGGGCGAAACGCACCAAGCATAGGCATGCAGTCACCAGCAGAAAAAATTGGAGCGCAACCGGACCCCAGTCGAAGGTGTTGGAAAGGAGAAACGTAGGGTCGGTCGCCAGCAGAAAGGCACCCAGCCAAGCCGCTCGGGTTCCTCCGGCTCTGAGGCATAGATGATAGAAAACAAATACTGTTAAGGAGCCGAGCAAGACCATCGGAAGCCGCACCGTCCAAACGTTGGCCCCGAAGAATGCCAGGATCGGCACGTAAATCAGAGTTTTGAGCGTTCCCACGTAGGACATGACCATGAGGGGGATCTGATGATGGAAAGCCGTGAAGCAGAAGTCCTTTGAATTCACTTCATAGAGGGGGCAGCGAACAACGCTTCGTCGTTCTGCACCCCCGCGTAGGGGATCACGATCATGCCGATCAGAAGAAACAGGATCGGCGCCGCTAGGGGGCTGGCTATGGCTCGGAAAGCTCTGGACTGTGTGCTGATATTCGTCACGGCTGGAACGCCGATGAGAGTTTTTACCGGTTCGCTATACAGTATACGTCAGTGCATCTTGAAACTTAGCGGCTGGTTAGGCGTCTGTAGGATGGCGCAATGGAATGAATTGCCGGTCAATCCAGTTAAATGAAGTGGAACGTAATGGTTTCTGAGTTGAAGGCCGATAAAGAATCGCTTGGCAGGTAGAGGATGGAATGGCGAAAATGATTGGCCATGAGATTGCTTGCGTAATGCGGTCGGGTGTGATATGGTTTTGAGAAGCGAGATTTCGAGCGTTCCGGCGAAGGCGCCGGAGCATCGTTTTCGGGTCTGCCGGGTGGCAGATTCTATGGGGATGTTTCATGTGCCGTTCGGCATTCGGCCGAACGCGTTACCAAAACGGAATTGAAGACTGAACCTTTTCGCATAACTTCGCGTCTAATGCGATGTGACGCGAAAGTGCTTAGAAAACTAAGACAGAAGCAAGAATAAAAAAGAAGAGAAAAGAGAGACAGGAGAAGGCAGATGACGAAGAGTGAGTTGAACAAATTCAAGAATATTCTGGAAGCCAAGCAGACGGAGTTGTCGGCGTTCGTGCGGAACCGCGAGGGAATCGCGATTGAGAAGAGCCCGGATGCTCTCGACGAAGTGCAACACGCCGCGGAGCGGGAGTTGGCGATCCGCAATCTGGATCGCGAATCCCAACTGCTGCGCAACGTGCGCGCGGCCCTGCGCCGCATCGACGAGGGGACGTTCGGGGTGTGCCTGCACTGCGAGGAGGACATCAGTCCTAAACGCTTGGCGGCAGTGCCGTGGACGGCTTTCTGCATCCAGTGTCAAGAGATCGCGGATCGCAACCAGAGCGGCGATGGCTCGGAGAGCTTCGACGAACTGATGGTCAGCGCGGCTTAATCATACACTCGACACTCCTCGGGCGCGGGCCGCGATCATTGTCCCGGTTCCGCGCCCGTGGTGTCTTCAGTATTTAATTCGAATAAAAGAAACCATTCGTCCGGCTTGGTCTTTGTCTCGCCGGTAGGAATGGAATCGTGCCGCGTCGCAAAACGTACACGCCCCCGACACCTCAATCCGAGAACTGTCTACTCCAGTGTCGATCAGTTGACGCCGGTTCGCCTCGGCAAGGTCCAAAGGACCGGCGCTAATGCCGAACTGAAGAGCGACATCGGCTCCCACCTGGTAACAACACCCACCGATTCCAGGACCTATAGCGGCAAAAATATCCCCAGGTTCGGTGCCGAATCGGGCGTGCATTACCGCAATGGTTCCCGTAACGATGTCCGCGGCGGTTCCTCGCCAGCCTGCATGGACCGCGGCGACGGCCCGTCGACGCGAGTCCGCCAGCAAGATGGGATAGCAATCTGCCGTGCGAACCGACACGGCGATGCCAGGCTTTTCAGTGATCAGAGCGTCACCCTCTCCGATCAGGCCAATGCAGCCGGCAACCCGCACCACAGGCGAGTGAATTTGCTTCACGCTCGCCATTCCGTCCTGGGAAGACGATTCGATTCGGGTTCCGAACCCGGCTTCGATCCAATCGAAGGCGGAGAAAATCACGGCGTGCTGGTAGCTTTATCGAGCAGAACTGAAAACTGCCGGCTTCTGGTCGACGCGCGCTTTCAGATCGGAAAGCTCCCGCTCAATGGATTGCAAACGATCCGACAGATGCAAACACGCGAGCACCGCGACCCGGTTGCCGTCTACGTTTCCAGCCCTTTGAGCGATCTCCGTCATCAACTCATCCACGGACTGGGCCAGCGCCTCTACCTCCCCGGCTTCTTCGGTTGCCAGCAAAGTATAGACTTGGTTGAAGATGGTAACTCGAACCGTCTTCCGTCCGGGGTCCATATATTAGCTGCCGCTCAGCAGGTCCATTTGGCCAAGAAGTTTTTCGATGCGGGTGCGGACGTGTTTCCGCTCGCCGCGCAACTCTTCCAGTTCCTGGCGCAGTTTCTGGTGATCCGCCACCGCGGTTCCGGCGGCGTTCCGCGCCTGATCCCGTTCGGCAATCGCCGCGTCGCGCTCGGCGCGCAAAGTATTGACCAGCTCCACCGTGCGGCGGATCCGTTCTTCCAGGCTGGCGAGGGAATCGTCTTCCGGCGCCGCGCTGCTCATGCCGTCTCCAGGGCCGCTTTCGCTTGAGTAATCAGAGCGGAAAATGCCGGAGCATCATTCATGGCCATGTCCGCGAGAATTTTCCGGTTCAAGTCGATACCGGCTTTTTTCAGCCCGTTGATGAAGCGGCTGTACGAGATTTCCGCGGCCCGGCAGGATGCTCCGATGCGTACGATCCATAGCGAGCGGAAGTCGCGCTTCTTAAGGCGGCGTCCCGTATAGCCGTATTTGAGGGATTTCTCGACCGCTTCCTGCGCTGAGCGATGCAGCTTGCTCTTAGTGAGAAAGAAGCCCTTGGCCAGGGCGAGTGTCTTTTTCCGGCTGGCACGCCGGTGGGTTCCACGTTTTACTCTAGGCACGTTTTCTCCTTAATTAACTAACCGGCGGATCGGGCACGTGCGAGTGGCCCGTCCACACGAAGGTTCTGATCTAATACGGAAGCATTCGCTTGATTTCAGGCGAATTGGCCGGATCGGCTATGGCGCTTTGACCCAACCGCCGCTTCCGCGAGCGCGACTTGGAGGTCAAAATGTGACGGGCGAATGCATGATGACGGACAATTTTGCCCGTTCCCGTCTTTTTGAACCGTTTGCTCGCGCCCTTATGGGTCTTCAACTTTGGCATTGGAATATCCTGGGTGGTCGGCGCTGTTCGAGCCAACCCTACGAGTGTATCACAAGGCACCCGATTCGCGAATCGATTCCCATAGCCGAACAGGATCTACCAGCGAGATGCCGTAATTTCAACAGGTTGCGCTGGTGGATGAATTGCTCGGCTCAGGGTCATGCCGAAACACGAGCGTGAGCGCGACTTCATGACGTCCCCGCCGTCTGGGGATTATTTCAACACAAAAACCGCCGAGGGCTGGCGATTGGTGGCAGTCGAGTGGGAGCGCGGCGCGACTCCTGCGAGCATTCCTATAGAGGATGTCCCTTTCGGTCTACGCGTCGCGAGCGATTGCCAGCGCCTGGAGGAGAATCCCGATGAGGTGCAGGTGCTGATCCTCATGATGGAGACCATCGTCCAGGATGGTCCGTTGTCCCAGGCGGCACGCGTGATCAACGACCGTGGCTATCGGACTCGCGACGGCGAGAAATGGACTCCGCAGGCACTGTTTTATTTATTGCCGCGATTGATCGAAGTTGGGCCCAGACTCTGCACCAGCGAGGAATGGGTGGAACGGCGTAAGCACCTGTTTAACGTCGCCTGACAGGTTATTCTGTCGTTAGACGAATGAAGTTTCTCGCCGCCGCGCTTTTATTGTGCTTACCAGGGCAGGCCGCCATCGCGATTCAGGACGTTACCGTCATCGACGTGTTTACCGCGGCTGTGGTTCCGCATCGCACAGTGGTGATCGACGGCGGCCACATCGCCTCGATCGGCACAACTACCCCCGCGGGCGCGCGCATCGTTAGTGGACGCGGGAAGTTTCTGATCCCAGGCCTTTGGGACATGCACGTCCACCTCTGGTACCCGGAGAATCAACTGCCGGTGTACCTGGCGTTCGGTGTGACGGGCGTGCAGGACATGGGCAGCGATTTCGAGCGGGTTTCAAGGTGGCGCGCGGCGATCGAAACCGGTAAAGCGATTGGCCCGCGCATCATAACGCCCGGACCACCGGTGGAGGGCCGCCCTTCCGGTGACCCGAAGCTTCCAGTGCTGGTAGCGCGAACTCCAGAGGAGGCTCGCGCCGCCTTCGATCAGCTCTGGGATATGGACGTCGATTTCGTGAAGGTGTTGTCGGGACTCTCTCGCGACGCGTATTTCGCGTTGGCCGAACAAGCCCGTCACTGGCACATGCGCCTGGAAGGTCATGTCCCGGCGTCGGTAACGGCCTTCGAGGCGATCGACGCACATCAGCGGACTCTGGAACATCTATTCGGCGTAATGAAAGCGGTTTCGACCGATGCCGAGGCGCTTGATTTCTTCGAAAAGTGTTCGGTGCGGGAAGTGCGCATTACGCCCACTCTAGTCCTTTGGCAGCGGATGGCGCATACCGATGATGCGCGGCTCATGAGCGATCCGCGGTTGAAATTTGTGCCTTCATCGATTCGCAAGACTTGGCCGGACTTGAAGGATGACAATACTTACAAGGAACAAATCAAGGGAATCTACCGGTTAACGGGATTGACCACGCGCACCAAAGTCGAGGTGCTGGCCGGTACCGACACGGGTGATCCATGGACCATCCCAGGAGCGACCCTCCATGACGAGCTGGAGCAGTTAGTGGCGGCGGGAATGTCTCCACATCAGGCTCTGCGGGCCGCTACGCTCGCGCCTGCGAAGTTCTTCGAAGAAGACGACCAGATGGGTTCGATCGAAAAAGGGAAGCGCGCGGACATGGTGATGCTGGACGCCAATCCGCTCGACGACATACGGAATACGCGCAAGATTGCCGCTGTATTTTCACGCGGGAAATATTATTCGCGCCGGAGCCTGGATGCGATTCTCGCGTCGGTGAAATGATCGAGCGCGGCGGGATTCTGCACCGTTGACATGTCCCCCAGCGGCTCCCCCAGATACTTTTTCCGGATGGCGCGGCGAACAATCTTGCCGCTTTGCGTTTTGGGCAGCTCAGGCACAGCGTAAAGCGCCTTCGGACGGAACGTCGGGCCCAGGGAATGAACAACGGTCGCCGCAACTTCGGCCAGCCACTCCGCGGTCGGATTGACACCGTGCTCAGGCACCACGAACCCGACGATGGATTCGCCCTTTACGTCGTCCGGCACGCCGATCACCGCGGCTTCCGAGACGCCGGGATGTTCGATCAGCGCGTCTTCCACTTCAGCCGGACCCACTTTGCGGCCCGCCACGTTCATTGATTCGTCGGCGCGGCCATGCAGATACCAGCAGCCGTCATCGTCGACGCTGGCCCAATCGCCGTGGTTCCAGATATGCGGCCACTTCGACCAGTAGGCTTCAAGATAACGCTCCGGATCGCCCCAAATGCCGCGCGTCATCGATGGAGCGGGCTTGGTGCAGGCGAGGTAGCCGGTTACGCCGGGTTTCACGGGATTCCCGTTGTCGTCTAGAATCGCAGCAGCCATTCCGGGAGCGGCTGCGCCTAGGGTACACGGCTTCAACGGCTGGATCGGCAAGGGGAACAGAAAACAACCGACGATCTCCGTACCGCCCGAAATATTGATGATGGGAATTCGGCGGCGTCCGACGTTTTCGAAGAACCAGAGATACGAGGTTTCATCCCATGGCTCGCCCGTGGACCCGAGCAGGCGCAGCGAATCGAAGCTGGAAGCCTCAGGATGGCTGGTTCGCATCAGAACACGGATGGCCGTGGGCGAGACGCCGAAAGTAGTGATGCGATGCTGGTCCAGCATCTGCCACAGCCGATCCGGCGTGGGGTAATCCGGGGCGCCGTCGTACATGAAAATGGTGCCGCCGAAGTGGTGGTTGCCGATGATAGTCCAGGGGCCCATCATCCAGCCGATGTCGGAGAGCCAGAAAAAGCGGTCGCCGGGTTTATGATCGAAGGCCAGGAGAATTTCCTTCGACATCTGCGCGAGCGCTCCGGCGTGGGTGTGGATGCAGCCCTTCGGCTTGCCAGTCGTGCCGGACGTGTATAGCAGCAGCGCTGGAGCTTCGGAATCGAGCTTGGCGGTGGCAACCGGATCGTCCCCGCCGGCCCAATCCGTGATGATGTGTTCCACGGAAGGCGCATGAAGAGATGCTTCGCGGACTTTGTCTTCGAGTGGAAGCAGCTTACCGCGGCGCTCAAGGTGCGGCGCTGTGAATACCACGCGAGCCCCGGAATCGCCCAGCCGAGTGGCGATCGCACCCGCGCCGAAGCCGCCAAAGATGGGAACCACGATCAAGTCAAGCTTCAAGCACGCGTAGAGAATCGTGATCACTTCGGGCGTCATCGGCATGCACATCGCGACGCGATCGCCGCTGTGGAGTCCCAGTGAAACCAGATGATTCGCCAGGCGATTCACGTCGCTGGCAAGCTCAGCGAACGAAATCTCGCGGCGCGAGCCATTCTCGCCTTCCCAAAGAATCGCCGGATTTTGGCGGCGAACGTGGCGGTCCAGACAGTTGTGAACGATGTTCAGCTTGCCGCCGGTGAACCAGCGCGACCATTCGACTCCCAAGGACTTGTCGAGCACCTGATGGTAGGGCTGGAACCACTCGATGCCGGTTTCTTCCACCATCCGCTCCCAGAATTCTTCCAAATGCTCAGTGGAATATCGTAGAAAGTCTTCGCGGTTCCGGCAGCCCAGGCGGCGCATGAACTGCCAGACGTTGGTGGATTCGATCCAGTCCTGTGACGGCTGCCAGATCCAGGTCATACTTTGGGACGGATCATCTCGAAACGATCGCGTGTGCGGGATATTTATTGCCACCCATTCGGCCGATGGCGCGTAGCTTATCGGGATCGATGCGGAAATTGTCGACCAGCGCATCATCGACGTGAAAACGAACCACCTCGCCCAGGATCAGGCTCGCGCCGTTGGGTTTCGTCGACAGATCCAGGATTTGGCGCAGTTTACATTCCATGTTGACGTGGGCTTCAAGAACTCGCGGTGGACGAACCAGCTCGCTTGGAGCCGGCGTGAGACCGGAGACTTCAAATTCATCGACGCCATGTGGATATTCGCCGGAGCAGAGATTCATTTTATCCGCAAACTCCTCGCTGACGATATTCACGACAAACTCGCCGGTCGCTTTGACGTTGACATAAGTGTCCTTGCGCGGGTCGCGGAACGAAGTCGAAAAGCACACCACGGGCGGAGTCGCCGCACACCGCGTTGAAAAAACTGAACGGCGCCTTCC
>CAVPKR010000122.1:0-79541 GCA_963705675.1 Terriglobia bacterium | reverse complement strand
CGGTGTGGGCCTGAGCCTCTATGTCCGCTCCAACCAGGCGGGTGCCCAGCTCTTCGGCTGGGTGGTCTTGCCGGCCGACATCGACCCCGACACCAAGGCGCCTCCGTACCTGCTGGTCCCGGGCACGGTCTTCAACCGGCCCGACCGCTGGCAGAAGCTGGAGCTGGTCGAACATGCTGCCGGCGATCGAGGAACAGGCGCGGGTGCTCCGGGCCTCGTCGCGGCGGCCGGTGTCGCTCCAGGGGGCGTATCTCGAGCGCGTGGTAGTGAATCTGATGGGGGGCCGGGGCGAGACCGACGTCTTCCTGGACGACCTCGAGGTCGGCCCCGTCCCGCCGGAGCTGGCCGGCCTGGGCGGCGGCCGGTGCGCCGGCCCGATACTCGCCAGGAGCCGGCCGCGGGCACACTCGGCCGAGAAAGGCCGGCCGGCAGGGACACGGAGCAGGGCGACGTCGGCACTGCCGCCATCAAGTTCACCCGGCGGCGTCTTCGAGAAGCTCGAGGGCGAGCGGCGGTATGTCCCTGGTTCCCCACGGCGATCGACGCGCCGGGCGCCGATCCCCGTCGCGCTGCGGCGGCAGGCTTCGATGTCCTGGTCACCGACGACGAGCCCGACCCCAAGAGCTCCGGCCCGGCCGTCAAGGCGGGATGTTCCTCCTGCCGCGGCTGTCGGGCGCGACCGAGGACGGCGGGACGAGCGGGTGCTCCCGGCAGATCGCCGACTACCCGCATGCCCCGGCGCCGTGCTGCTCTGGTCGATCGGCGATCACCTGGGGCAGCCAGCGCGAGGCCGCCGCGCGCAAGTGCAGGAGGTCGAGCAAGGTCCGCGACGTGCTCGCGGCCATGCACGAGAGCGACGAGGAACTGCACTGGCGACGGCCACCGTCGACGGCGAGTTCCGGCTGTATGCACGCTCCCCGTCCAATCTCGACGTCATCGGGCATCGACCTGCCCGTCTGGGGCACCTCGCAATCGATCACGGACGGCTACACTACCTGATCCAGCGCCGGGACCTCACCGCGCGGTCCAACCCGGAGGCCCTGTTCTGGGCGTGGCTGCCGGCGACGACGCCGCCGGGGTCGTGCGGAACATCTGGGGCACGACGACGTGCCGCCCTGGGGGACGCCGCCGGTCCAGCCCGAGCAGCTCCGGCTCATGACGTACATGGCCCTGGCCGGCGGGTGCCGCGGCCTGACCTTCGTCGGCGATGCCGACCTGACCCGGCCGGCCGGCGAAGCCGCTGCTGCATCGAGATGAGTTTCCTCAACGCCGAGATCGACCTCTTCGAGGAGATCCTCGCCCGCAACATCAAGCAGATCGCCGAATACGAGGTCCTCGACCCGGATCCGCCGGAGCGTCCGACGACCGCCAACGTCAACCAGAAGCGGATGCCGCTGATCGACGAACAGGCGCGCAAGCCGGGGCTGCACGCCGCGGCCATCCCGCTGGAGGACGGCAAGGGGTCGCTGCTGCTGGTCGCCGATTTCGCCGGCGACGCCCAGTGGCAGCCGCCCCAGATGGCCTATCACGACCTGGTGATCACGCCGGCTTGCCCCAGGGCGTCCAGTTCCTGGAGATCAGCCCCGGCGATGCCCGGTTCCTCGAACAGAAAGTCGACGATCGGTCCCCGGCGGGACGCGGATCACGCTCCCCGACTTCGGCACGTCCACGATCCTCCTCTGCACGACCGACATGGCCCTGTGCGAGCGCATCCAGCGACTACGTCCGGCGATCCGGCCGAGTGGCCGCCCGATGGCCATCCGCCAGGCCGAGATCCAGTACGCCGTCGGTCGCGCGAGATCCACGAGCGGCTCAAGGCCGACGGGCACCTGATCAACAACGAGGACGAGTCAAGAAGCGCAGAAGCGGGGCATCGAGGGCAGGCCGACCGATGCCGACGAACTGATGGCCCAGGCCGAGGAGTTCATCAAGAACGCCCGCAAGGCCCTGGAGGACCAGGACTACGGCACCGCCTGGGGCGAGGCCCGACGGGCCAGCCGGCCGCTGCGCACTTTGATGTTCGGCTACTGGGAGCAGGCCATGGCCGAGTTGCAGAAGGCGTGGACGGAGAGCTTCAACGGTCCCAAGATCGAATATGCAACCCGGGCAGATCCGGCCGTACCCCAAGCCTCCGGTCCTCGTCACGGCGGTCTGCTGCCCGCCCGCCATCTCGTTCTATACCCTGCCCCAATTGCACATCTGGAAGGACTGGGCCAAGGGGCTCCCCGGCTACCGCTTCGGGCCAACCTCGTCCCGTCGGGCTCATTCGACGATCCCGACTGCGATCCTGTCGGCGGGCTGGATCGGACGTCAGCCACCAGTACGATCGGATCGTCAAGAAGATCAGGTCCCGCGCAGGGAGCGGCACCGTCTGGCGCAAGAAGAAGAAGAACAACGACCCCGAAGAAAGGCACGGCCAAGTCCAAGAAGATCGAGATCGAGTACGAGCAGGAGTGCTCCGACCCGGACGATCACGTTCTATGCTCACCGTGGAGGCCGAGGATCCCGAGGAAATCGACAAGCTCGACCCCATTCTCGACTACCCCGTGGCGGCGATCCGCTCCCCGTCGATCCGCGTGGCGGCGAATAACCTGATCCGGATCTCCGTCCTGGTCAGGCGGCCGATGCACAGCCTGCTCGGCAAGGGTGGAGTCATCATCCACGACTCCATCGGCGGCGACCCGTTCCAGTTCCGACCTGTGACGACCCTTCCGCGGCTATTCCCGCGTCGTCCTCTACCGCAAGGCGCCGGCCGACGGGACCTTCCACGTCACTCTCGGGCTCGCGGGTTTCGGCGAGGTCTTCTTCGACGATTTCCGCGTCCAGGTGATGGAGCAAACCGCCCGAATCCGCGAAGTGGACCCGGGGCTGGCCCAGCGACGTCGGCCGGCGGGCGATTCACCACGACTGCCGGACCCCCGAGTGCCGGCCGACACCGCGACCCGGGTCTCGGACACGCGCCCGGCCCCGGTGATCTCGATCGCACGGCCCCCAATTCGTCCACGCACGCCCCTCTTGGGGTAGGATCTCGGCCAAGATATTCTCGCAACCGAGGAATCCGTGCGCTTCCTTCGTCGTTCTCCGTGTTCCTTATGGATCCCCCTCCGACCAGAGCGCTCGCTATCGGATGGCGTCCCCCAGGGACCGTGATCCGGTAGCGGTGCGCCTGGTTCCCGGCAGAGATCAGCCGGGATCCGCAGTCCAGGTCTTCGGCGAAGCGCGGGTTTTTGCGCAACCGGCAGAGGCTGGCGGATCTGGGGGACGAGGAAGTTTCTGGCACCAGGAAGAGGCGACATCCCTTTCATCATCCCGGATCATCGTCCCGGAATGACAACACGGTGAGGTCAATCACCATGAGTTCCATATCGTATCCCGGACGAGGCCCCGGCGCGCGTCGGGACCGCAGGGCCAGCCTGGCGTGCGAATCGCTGGAGTCGCGACGGCTCCTTTCGGCGAGTACCCTGTCAACGGCCAGCTCGGCGACGGCTCAATCCTTCCTCCAGGTCTCGCCGATGGCCGGTACGGCCTCGTCGGGCCTGAGTCCGCAGCAGGTCGATTCCGCCTATGGAATCAGCAGCATTTCCTTCTCGGGCGTAACGGGAAATGGCAGCGGGCAGACGATCGCGATTGTCGACGCCTACAACGACTCCAACATCGCGTCGGACCTCGCCGCGTTCGATAAGTCGTATGGTCTTTCCGCGCCGCCGTCCTTCACGGTAGACAACCTCGGCACCAGCACCACCAATTCCGGCTGGGCCGTGGAAACGGCACTCGACGTCGAATGGGCCCACGCCGTCGCTCCGGAGGCCAACATCGTGCTGGTCGAGGCGCCCAGTGCTTCGATGAGCGCGCTGATGAATGCCGTCACCGCGGCCAGCCAGCTCCAAGGTGTGAGCGTCGTCTCGATGAGCTGGGGGACGAGCGAGTATTACGGCGAATGGAATAACGAGGGCGTGTTTACCACGCCGGCGGGCCATACCAATGAGACCTTCGTCGCCGCGTCGGGCGACTCGGGCGCGTGGTCCGGTCCGATGTTTCCCGCGGTGTCTCCGAACGTCCTCGCCGTCGGCGGCACGAACCTGTCGGTGAGTTCCAGCGGGACCTATCAGGGCGAAACCGGCTGGAGCGACAGCACCGGCGGATTCAGCGGGATGGACAACGGGTTCCAGTACGGCCTGTCGGTCCCGTCATACCAGGTCTCCGCTCACCGCGGCCGGGCTGGACTACGGCCTGCGCACCACGCCCGACGTCTCGTTCAATGCCGGCACGAGCAGCGGAGTCGCTGTCTTCGACTCCGTGCCGTACGACGGCACATCGGGCTGGTTCGACGTCGGCGGCACCAGCGCCGCCGCCCCCGCGTGGGCGGGACTGGTCGCGATCACCGACCAGGGACTGGCGGCCTCGGGCAAGGGGACGCTCAGCACGACCCAGTTGCTGACGGATCTCTATGCCCTGCCGAGCGCCGACTATCACGACATCACTTCGGGTTTCAACGGCTATAGCGCGGGACGGGGTACGACCTGGTCACCGGCCTGGGAACACCCGTGGCCAATCAACTCGTGCCGGGCCTCCTGGCCGCCAACGGCGTCGCGGCCGCCACGATCGCGACGCCGCCATCGGCGACGAGCCACCAGGCCGGGACCTCGTCGACCGCCCACAACGCGGCCGTGGTCTCCTCATCCTCGACCGGCACGCTGATCGTCGCGGCGACGAGCGCGACGAATGCCTCCTCGACAGTGGCCCTGGCGGCCCTTCCGGGGACGACGACCACATCGACGGCGGCTACGACTTCGAGCGGGTTGTCCCAGCAGGCCGCAACGGCCAGCGCGGCCGCGAGTCCTTCGGTCAACGCACTCGGCCAGGGACTGGCGAGCGGGCAATCCTCCTCGAGCCTGACGGAAAGTTCCGACTCCGATGAAGGATCTCCCGCTCCGACCGACCTGGTCCAGGCCAACCCGGACGGCGAAGACGGCGCCCGACGGAGCCGGCCACCGGCTCGCCCGATCCCGGCATGCCGGTGCCCGAAATCGGCCCACCCGAGTCCCGGCCCGGCTCGCCCCCGGCGACGAGGACGTGTCGGCGCCGCCTCGCCCGATTTCCTGGGCCGCACCCCATGATGAGGCTGACCCGACCATGGACCGGCTGATTGCAAACGCGTCCGCACCGCGATTGGAGAGAGAGTCCGGACGAGAAGAGGAAACATCCGACCTTGGCCGGCGATCCGAGGTCTCCCTGGCCGGCCTGGCCGCGGCCGGGGCGGTCGTGGCGTTGGGCCATCGCGTCATCCTGGGACGGAATACCGGCGGCGCCCGATGACCGCCGCATTCCACGCAAGCGGGCGTTGATGACAAAACGCAACGTCCGCGTCTCGGAGAAAAGGGGAGCACGCGAGGGCCTCAGGAGGAGGATCCAGCGACAGGAAGTCGTCAGTCGTCTCAATTGGTCCTCGGTGCTCCCCATATCAACTCGGGACGAGAAGGTCGCGAGCATGGCCGGCGTCCGAATCGTCCCTCGCGGCGTCATGATCCGGCGAAACCGGTGAAGGAGAGGAAAGAAAATCGAGGTAGCCGGGCGTCTGGACCGGCCTCTGTACGTTTACATTTCCAGGGGCGCAGGTCGACACTTCCTCGGTGGGCCGCCCGCTCCTGCACCTTCGAGTGCCTCCAGTTCCGGTTTCCCGGCAAACGAATGTGGACCAGCCCGACGGGACAACCCGCGGAATCGATTCGCGAGGCGACGACGTCTGCCCCGGCCGACCGGGTGTGGTCCGACACGTGAGGTGCGGCTCGCACCCTGGCATCGCCGCGCGCATCGCCGTGTCGGAATCGTCCGTGCCGCGTGGATAAGACTGCGTATTCCGGGTAAAATCTCGTGGCTGACCTCGTGCAACCGGGACCCGATGGGGTGCAACGCGGCCCCGCCTCGACCTAGCGGACCGAGCCATGCGGAACCACCCGCGAGAAGCCAAGTCGTCGCCGTTTCGCATTCGACCTGCTCGAAGGTCGGAGCTCCTGAGCACGGGCCTATGGGGCCGCTCCTCAGGCCGAGTTCGTCATCATCTCTTACGGACCCCCCGGCGAATTGGGCGGCGATGTCGGGTCGCGAGGGCTTCCGGCTGGCCGATTGAGGAGCTTCCCGTCGACGGTCGGTCCGGCCTGGTAAGGGCCCGGCAGGCTGGACGAACGATCGCGGCGGCGAGGGTTTCCGGGGAGTGGTCGATAACGGCGAGACAGCGACCATGGGGCCATCCTGGGGGCCCTTCGACCGACCGCAAACGGTCCCATCGTATCCCTCCGCGATGTCAACGGACGCGGCGGATGCCATGCCCGCGGCGAGCTCTTCGATGCCGAACGCCGATCCCCAAGTCTCCGGCGCGGTCTCGGCGAGCACCACGGCTCTGTCGGCCGGGGGCGGGAACCTGGCGCTGGAGGTAACGCGGGCGCGACGACTTCCCAGGATCCGGGCGGCGGCTTCGGCATGCAAGGCGCCGCGAACGGCGCCGTTTCCAACAGTGCGGTACCGGGCGGCTTCCCGGTCTTCATGCGGACCAATATGCCGCCGCCTCTACCCTTCTTCATGATGGACGCCGCGGACGCCTCGCCCGACGAGGCAACGGGGTTCGACAGAGGTCGCTCCGAACCCTTCGAGCCCCTTGGCTCGCTCCAGGCGCCCTCCAATCCCGCGGCGAGCTCCAGCGGGCCGAATGTGCAGGCCCTGCTTCCGGCGTCGGCGACCGTAAACAGCGCAATGGCCGTCCCGACAGCGGGCGTTCAGGCGGTATCGGCGTCGTCCGCGTTACCCGCTCAGCCCGCTGCGATCGGCGATCCGGCGTCCAATCGTGTCGATCGTCCCGCGGCGGCCGTGGGTTCCGTACCGTCGGCGAGCGTGCGGGTGGCGGTCGAGACGGACCGCCCGTCGTTCTCCTTGGCACGGTCGTTCCTGGCGACGGCACTCTCGCATTCGGTCCTCTTGCCGACGGCCGGTCCTGACGGGTCCGGTCACGATCGTTACGCCGCGGGCCTCCTGCCGCGCGGCGCCGACCTGATCGCCGAGGCGCTTCCTTTCGATGGCGACTCGCTGGAAAGAGGTCTCGACGAATTCGTCCGGCAGCTCGAGGCGGTCGACGTGGCGAGCCTCGTCTCCCGCGGGCCCGCGCCGCTGGTCATCGTCTCGGTGGCCGTGCTCGAGCACGGCGGCCTCGGCGCTGGTCGTGCGCGAGGCCGTCCGCCGGCGATCCGGGCGGGGACGCGGTGTACGCATGGTGGATCACCTGGGACGGGAGCTCGCTCTGAGCTTCCCCGAGTTGCCGCGGAGCTGGTCCGAGAGACGATGATGAGTGTTGAACACCTCGATGAGCTGATCGAGAAGTTGAACGGGGGCGACGTCGACGGCGGCCGAGCGGGCCTTCCTGGCCTACGAGCCCTACCTGCGGATGGCGATCCGCCGGCAATTGAGCGGCCCGTTGCGCTCCAAGCTCGACACGATGGACATCGTCCAGTCGGTCTGGGCCGACGTCCTGTGCGGGTTCCGCGAGGCCGGCTGGCGCTTCACCGACCGCTCGCATCTCCGCGCCTTCCTGATGAAGGTCGCGCGGAACCGGCTGATCGATCGCCGCCGCCAGCACCATCGCGCGATCGAGCAGGAGCGGCCGCTCGACCAGGCCGCCGTGGATCTGCCCAGCGCCAAGCAGCCCCGGCCCAGCGAGATCGCCCAGGAGCACGAGCTGTGGAAGCGGATGCTCGATGAATGCTCGCCGGGCCACCGCGAGATCCTGATCCTCAAGCGGCAGGGGCTGCCCAACGCCGAGATCGCCAGGCGGACCGGCCTGCACGAGGGGAGCATCCGCCGCATCCTCTACGAGCTGGCGCGGCGGATGTCCATCCCGCGTCGAGCCGTCCGAGGCCCGTCGGGGCGGCGAGGACGAGGGGGACTGACCCATGCCTCCCGCCCGGCCCGTCAGCCCGGATCTCTCGACGTGGTCCCCAGCTCGCCGGGCCGACGACGCCGCGCCGGCTCCGACGAGTCGTGGGTCTCGCGCGAGGTCGAGCGCATGGCCGCCGCCTGGTCGCGCGGGCAGCGCCTCACGGCCTCCGAGATCATCGACCGCCATCCCGGCCTGGCGGACGAGGCCGCCGTCCGGCTGATCTACGAAGAGGTCAGCCTCCGCCGAGAAGCGGGCGAGGACGTCCCCACCACGGAGGTCGTCGGCCGATACCCGCGCTGGAAGGACGAGCTCGAGGTCCTGCTCGGCTGCGACCGGCTCCTGCGCCCGATCGCCCGCGTGGCCGATCTGCCCGAGGTCGGCGAACACCTCGGACCGTTCTTCCTGCGGGCGGAGCTGGGCCGGGGCGCATCCGGCAAGACCTACCTGGCCTCCGAGCCGACGCTGGCGGATCGACCGGTCGTCCTGAAAGTCATCTCCGACGAACAGGAGGAGCACCTGTCGCTGGCCCGGCTCCAGCACACGCAACATCATCCCCTTGTTCTCGGAGCACACGTTCCCCGACCGCGGACTGCGGGCGCTGTGCATGCCCTACCTGGGCGGGACGAGCCTGGCGCGGATCATGGAAGCCCTCCTCGCGATCCCGCCCGGCCGATCGTCGGGGACGCGACATCATCCACGTGCTGGATCGCGTCCCGGCCGCCGGTTCGCAGTCGGCCGCCGCCGATGGACCCTATCGTCGCTACATCGAGGACGATGCAGGAGGCGATTGAGCACGCTTCCCGCGGGACCGCCGGGTTTCACCTTTCCTTCGATATGGATGCCGTCGACCCGCAGGAAGCCCCGGGCGTCGGGACTCCCGTGCGTGGCGGGATGACTTATCGCGAGGCGCACCTGGCGATGGAAACTGTCAGCGATAGCGGCAAGATGGTGTCGATGGAGATGGTGGAAGTGAATCCGGTGATCGATGAAGTGAACCGAACGGCGTTGCTGGCCGTCGAACTAGTAATGTCGGCGATGGGAAAGAGAATTTTGTGAGCAAACTGCGCGTGGCGGTTCTGTACGGCGGCCGGACCGGCGAACACGAGATTTCCCTCCGCTCGGCGGAATCTATCATGGCTGCGATGGACCCGGAAAGCTACGAGGTCCAGCGCTATCTTCATCACCAAGGAAGGCCGCTGGGAGCCGCGCGCCATCACACCCGAGCCTGGCCAGAATCCCGGCATCGACGTCGTGTTTCCGGTGCTGCACGGCACTTTCGGCGAGGACGGGACGGTCCAGGGCTTGCTGGAACTGGCCGATCTCCCCTATGTGGGCGCAGGCGTGCTGGCGTCATCGGTTTCGATGGACAAAGAAGTGATGAAGCGCCTGATGGTGGAGCGCGGCCTCCCTATGGTCGAGTATCTGGTCGTGCGGCGCGGGCATTTCCGGGTCGAAGATATCTGCGGACGTCTGCCGTTTCCAGTGTTCGTGAAGCCGGCGAACCTGGGATCGTCAGTCGGAGTCTCGAAAGCGAAGACTTGCGAGGAATTGATGACGGCGCTGAATCTGGCGGCGCAGTTCGATCGCAAAGATTTTGATCGAGCGCGGCATCAGGGCCGCGAGTTCGAATGCTCCGTGCTGGGCAATGAAGATCCTGTCGCGGCGGTACCGTGCGAGATTCTCCCCTCGCGCGAGTTCTACGATTACGAAGATAAATATCTGCTTGGGCGGCCGAGACGGTTGTACCGGCCGATCTGAGTCCCGAACAGACCGCCGAGATGCAGCCACCTGGCCGTCGAATGCTACCAAGCCGTCGACTGCGAAGGCATGGCTCGCGTGGATTTTCTGATGGAGGCATCCACCGGCAAATTCTTCATCAACGAGATCAACACCATTCCCGGATTCACCTCCATCAGCATGTATCCGAAGATGTGGGAGGAGGCGGGAATGCCGTATGCCGAAGCTGATCGACCGGCTGATCGAGCTCGCGTTGGAACGCCACGCGACCGAGCAAGCGACGCGTTACACACGGTATTCGAAGTATGCCATGTTCTCACCCTGCTCTTTTTCTCGTCGCCGACGCCGCCTTCGCACCGGATGGCCTGGAGAACTCAAGAAGCTTTCACAGATGTATTCGTCATCGTGGATCGACGAAGCCGCGGACCCGGTGCTCCCGACAGCGCCTTTTATCAGGGCGCGATTCCGGGAATGCTGCGGACGCTGGATCCGCATTCGATCTTCTTCGATCCCGGTCAGTATGACCAGTTGAAGAGCATGGACCAATAGCGAACAGAAGGGCTTCGGCACCATCGTCAGCGTGCTGCCAGGACGCGTGATCGTGCTTCAGGCGATGCCTGGGAGTCCTTCCGCCAAAGCGGGCTTGTCGCCCGGCGATGAGATTTTGGCGATCAACGGGTACATTCTGGCGCGCCTGGAGTTCGAACAACTTGTCCAATTGCTGGCTGAGGCCGTCAGCGCGAAGCCGCGCTGGACGTCCGGCGTCCGGGTAGCGACCGCATGATCCGTATGCGGCTTATGCCGGAGCTGATGGATTCGCCCAGTGTCGACCGGCGTTCCTGTTGAAGCCGGGAATCGGGTATGTGCGGATCAACAGTTTCGATGCCGGGACCGGCGCTCTGGTGAAGGAAACCATTGAGAAGCTGGGCGGCGAAAAGCTGAAGGGACTGGTGCTCGATTTGCGCGACAATCCCGGCGGAGTGGCGCAGGCGGCAATGGACACTGCATCGTTGTTCCTGGAGCCTGATCAATTGATCTTTTCGATCAAGGGACGTGCTCAAAAAACCGAAGAAGTTCGCGTGCCGAAGCTGGCGAAACCCTACAAATTTCCGTTGGCAGTCCTGATTAACGGCAAGAGCGCCAGCGCGTCGGAAATCGTGACGGGAGCCTTACAGGATCACGATCGCGCTTCGGTTCTGGGTGAGACTAGTTTCGGGAAAGGGCTGGTTCAGAACGTGTTTCCGCTTTCGTCGAACACCGGAATCGCGCTGACCATCGCGTTTTACTATACGCCGAGCGGCCGTTCGATCCAGCATCCCTTGTACGGCGGCACCCTGGACGCCACCACCAGCGCGCTGAAGGGAACGTATCACACGGATTCCGGCCGCGAGGTGCATGGCGGCGGCGGGATTCAGCCCGATGATCTCGTCAATCCGCCAGAAATGGACCGCCTTTCCGTCGTGCTGGACGCCAGCGGTTCACTGACCGGTTTCGCCACCGAATATCTACGGACTCACGATGTCCCCGACAATTTCGAAGTGACTGGGGCGATTCTCGATGAGTTGCAGGCCTTTCTTTCGGAGCGGCAAATTCAACCAGGCATTGCGGATTGGCTCAGCCATCGAAGCTGGATCGAGAGCCGGCTGAAGCAGGAGATCCTGACGCTGAAGTTCGGCGTGGCTAAGGGCGATGTGATCGAACTCCAACGCGATCCGGTAGTCCGGAAGGCGCTCGAAAAAATCCAGCATTGACAGCCGTTGGGATTTACCTTACACTGTTGGGGTAATGGCGAAACCCGACGGACTTGGGCAATTCGAGCAACTGGTTCTCGCGGCGATTCTCAGTTTGCGTGACAACGCGTACGGCGTCACAATTCACGAAAAAGTGGTGGACCTGGCTCGTCCGAAGGCGGTGTCTCCAGGCGCGATTTACATCACGTTAGATCGTTTGGAGGACAAGGGCATGCTCTCGTCGTGGCTGACGGACCCTACGCCAGAGCGCGGCGGCCGTGCCAAGCGGTGCTATCGTCTGGAAGCTCTGGGGGAGCGGGCCTTGCAGGAATCGGCGGAGACGGCTAAGCGAATCTGGGAAACCGTGGCGGAAGTGTTAGGAGGCGTAGGGAGGCGGCCCAGTGGAATCCGGTCCGTCCGAAATAGTCGAGAAAGCGGTGGGATTCCTGATTCCTCCTGCGTCGCGCGAGGAGGTTTTGGGCGATATGCGGGAGCGCTGCGGGTCCACCGGGCAGTTCCTCGCCGAGGCTTCGCACGTGGTGCCCTTCGTGATCTTAAGCCGAGTCCAGCGCACGTCGGATAAGCTGATACTGCTGATGGAAGCGATCAGTGCGTATACTGCTTTTTTCGCCGCGGCATGGTTCCTGGAAGAAGTTTTCTTTACTCGGACTGGGGGTTGGGGATACTTTCAATTCCTCCGGCAGCGATGCTGCTGGCAGTCATGGTGGCGGATGCCTACCACGACCCTAAGCGCGCGTGGCGACCGATGGTGGTGCCCGCGCTGTGTCTGGCAGCCGCCTGCCTGTTCGAACTCCCGTTTGTACCGCGCGAGATCCTGGCGTGGGGCGGGGAGATAGCGATTATGCTGGTCGCGTCCCTGCGGATGGTATTTCCGCATATAGCGGACCGGCAAAGTACGGCGAAGATTCCGGCGTTCTGGATGAAGCTGGACGCGGTGCCGGTGAAAACGGGGTATGTGCTGCTGATCGTCGTCGTGGTTGCGTTTTATGCCGTGTCCCGGATCTGGGGCTGATTATCCCGGAATCGGCGCCGGGGCTTTTTTCCTGGATTTCAAAGCCTGATAGATCATCGGAAGAACGCTTATCAGTACGATCCCAATCACCACTTTTTCAAAATTCCGGCGCACTATCGGGATGTTGCCGATGTTGTACCCAAGTAGCGTCATCGAAAGCACCCAACCCATGCCTCCAACAATATTGAAAGACAGAAAACGCCGGTAGCTCATGCGGCCGACGCCGGCCATGAACGGAGCAATGGTTCTGACGATCGGGACGAACTTCGCATAGATCAGGGTCTTCCCGCCGTGCTTTTCGTAAAATTCCTGTGTACGTGTGACGTATTCCTGCTTGAAAAACAGAGAGTCGGGCCGCCGGAAAATGGCCGGACCGGTGCGATAGCCGAGCAGATAGCCGCTCTGATCGCCCAAGATCGACATCACGGTTAGCAGAGTGCAAATCTGAACGATGTTCAGCTCCCCCGCGCCGGCCACAACGCCCACGGTGAACAACAGCGAATCCCCGGGAAGGAATAGCCCAAACAGGAGTCCAGTTTCGGCGAAGACGATGCCTGCCAGCAGCGCATACCCGAGCCAGCCCGAGATCACTTGCGACAGAAGATGAATCATGCGGTCGGGGTCGGTGAGACTCCGCCACACATCCAGCAAAGCCTGGATCACTGGTTGAAGGATGCCACGAAGCGCTTGATCGCGTCGTGATGGATTTTCACTTTTCCATCCGCCGTCAGCTTCGTGATCACGCTATCCATAAAAAGTGCGTTATCCTGCTGACCCTTGCGCTTCTTCAAGTCGTTCAGAGCCGCCGCCCGTTCCGCAGTGAGCTTGGAGGGATCGGCGTGCGTCTGGCCGGTAACTACGTAGACGACGGCGCGACCTGCAATCTGGCTGGGTCCGACCACGGTGCCGATCGGCTTGGTGAACGCGTCTGGAACCAGAGCGGCATGGCCCAAGCCTTCCACGGAGTCGCTGCGGCTGAAATCGGAAGAATCCGTTACTTCCAGTTTCATCGACTTGGCCACCTTTTCGATGTCCTCGCCTTTGCGGATCCGATCCGCCGCTTCCTTGGCCTTTTCGTCCGCCACGCCACTGGTCTTCAGCGCGATCAGAGCCTCGCGAGCCTTGGATTCGGCCTCATTGAAGTCAGAGGCACGCGCGGGAGTTTTCCCGGTCAAGACAACGATCGCAAGACGGTTGGCCGGCAGAGTCAAGACCGGCGTGACGCCGTTGATGGCCAGGCTGTTCAGAGCCCCATCGATCTCGGGAGTAACCCCGAGCGTGGGAATCGCTTCCCCGGGTTGGGCGTTGGTGACGCTAATCGCCTGCACGCCGAACTGCTTTGCGATATCGGCAGCGGAACCGGGGTTCTTTTCGAGCGCGGCATGAACCTGGTCGGCCACCGATTGCATTTTCTCGCTCAAGCCATTTTTCTTGAGCTGATCTGCCAGGCTGGCTTTGACTTCGTCGAAGGTTTTCACACGGGCCTGCTCACGCTCCAGCGCCTGGATGATGTGATAACCGTATGTAGTCGTGATGATCGGGCTGATCTCTTTTGGTTTGAGAGCGAAGGCGGCCTTTTCAAACTCGGGCACCGTCTGGCCGCGGACCACCCATCCGATGTCCCCGCCCTTGTCGGCCGCGTCGTCGGAATATTTCTTGGCCAGTTCGCCGAAATCGCCGCCACTATTGACCTGTTTCAGAATGTCCTGCGCCTTGGCGAGCAACTGCTTCTTCTCGGCGTCAGATTTATCCAGCGTTTTCACCAGGATATGGCGTACGTGAACGCGCTCTGGCGTGCGGAAGCTCTCGATGTTCTGGGAATATGCGGCGTGCAGTTGGGCGTCGGTCACATTGATCGATTTCTCGATCGTATCCTGATCGATCACCACCGCCGTAAAGGAGTGCTTTTCAGGCTCGGAATATTGATAGCGATGGGCCTCGAAGTACGCTTTGACTTCTTCAGTGGTCGGCTTCACCTGATCGTGAAACTTGGCGGCTGGGAAAGCGATGTAGCGAATCTTCGCCTTCGTGTAGCGGCGGCTCAGTTCTTCGTCCACCTCCTGAGGCGTCACGACGGCGGCCTCGTACTCCAGGTTTTGGATCTTGTTGAGTGTCATTTCACTTCGGGTAGCGTCGATCATGTCCTGCAGGGTCATCCCCTGCTGGGCGAGCATCGCTTCCAACTGCTGCTTACCCTGCGCCGAGAGGGAGCCGTTTTGGAATAACTGCGGGAATTGGCTCTGTAGATCCCATAAAACTTCATCGTCGGTAGCCGCGACACCCATTCTTTCGAACTCGTAGACCAGCGCGCCCTGCTGGATTCGGGAGTCGATGAACTGGGGCAGGTAGGTTTGGACCATGTCCGCCGGCATTCTGCCGCCCAACATGCGCTGGGCTTGCCGGCCCATTTCCTGGGCGGTGATCTTGGTGCTTCCGATCTCGGCTAGCACTTGATCGTTCGTATTGCTGGCGGTACTGCTGCCATAACCCGGAATCAGTGTGACGACCATGGAAACGGCGATGAGGAGAAGTACCCCGCTGAGGACATAGCGGACGGCTTTCTGGCGGCTGCGGAATAAATCAAACATAATGGTGAAACTCCTACCTGACGGGGTGGATCGACTATTATTGTAGCGCAGACGCGCCATGGCGGCGGGTTGCCAGTTTCCTATTGAAGTTTTTTAAGATTCAGCCATAATACGGGGTGCGCATCCTTCCGATAGAGGGAAGACCTGATCGTCCATGGCCTTCAGGTGGCCGGCGGTGTTTTGGGGATAGGACCCGGGGAATGACTAGCTGGGTTTTGCCGAAGCGATTGACCCTTGCCAGGTATGGGCTGCTATTGTGTGTACCCTTAGCCGCTCAGATACCCGTCACAACCAGCGGGGGCCGAGTTCACATCTATAACACGGATATGGCAGTTTTAGAGGCTCAAGATGTCCGGAAGGACATTACGTGTACGGTCACTCCCGTAAAGCCACAACTTGGGTTCGACTTGCGATTTCATGCGGGATACGACGTCAACGTACCGCTTAAGGATTTGTCCGGCAATGAGAACCAGCTCACGATCTTGTTTCGAGTGACTCCCGACAACCGCAAGGACGAGCCGTCGTTCTTCGTTCAGCACGTGCATGTCCCTGCCCTTGAGGAAGACGCCAAGGGCGAGGCGACCTTGAGCGGGATGATCGACCTGGGCGAGGGCAATTATCACGTCGACTGGCTGATGCGGGACCGGTCGGAGCGGGTATGCTCGTTCTACTGGGACATGGACGCGTCATTGGCGCCGAAAGATAAGCAAATCGAACTGGTGATGGCTCCGCATACGATTCTCGCGTCGCAGAGTGAGCAATTTAAGGACGAGCCTCCCGTGGAGCGGGCCCAGCAGGCGCCTCCCTTGAAAATCAAAGTCCTGGTCAACTTCGCCCCCCAGAACTGGGATGCGGCGGCGATGAGACCACTGGATACGCTGGCGCTGGTGTCGATTCTGCGGCGGCTGTCGCGAGAGCCGCAATTCGGAAAATTTTCGGTGGTTGCGTTCAATATGCAAGAGCAGAGGGTGCTCTACCGGCAGCGGAGCGAGGAGAAAATCGATTTTCCAGCCTTGGGCGAGGCTATCGGGTCCATCAAGCTGGGAACTGTCGATTTGAAGCGGCTGGCCCAGAAGCACGGCGATACGGAGTTTCTTACTGAATTGATTCGCAAGGAGATGAGCGCGGACGATCATCCCGACGCGCTGGTGTTCGCGGGTCCTAAGGTGATGCTGGATGAGGCCGTCCCGCAGGAGACGCTAAAGCCGTTGGCGGATGTCGATTATCCGGTTTTCTATATGAATTACGCACTGAATCCCCAGGCGGTGCCGTGGAAGGATTCCATCAGCCGGGCAGTGAAGGTTTTCAAAGGGACCGAATATACCATCAGCCGGCCGCGGGACCTGTGGTTTGCCGTTTCCGAAATGGTGTCGCGTATAGTAAAATCTAAGCACGGGCGCGTACCGCCAATAGTCTCGCAATAGTTGTCAGGTGGGGTATAAGAATGCGTTGGTCTGCTAGTCTCGCTTTGGCGCTGGCATGCTTGCCGGCGATGGCGCAGGGTCCGCAGTTTTCGAACAAACTGGCGCCTTATGTTGCGTCACCGGCGCGCGTGGTCGAGCGGATGCTCGAGCTGGCGAAGATCAAGCCTGGTGAGACTCTCTACGACCTGGGCTGTGGCGACGGACGGATTCTGATCGCCGCGGTCGAAAAGTACAGAGTGAAAGCGGTCGGGGTCGAGATTTCGCCCCGGCTGGCTACCAAGGCGTCGGCCTCCATCGAAAAGGCGGGCCTGAAATCGCAGGCTCGCGTAATTCAGGGCGATCTGCTGAACGTGGATTTCACGGGCGCCGACGTGGTGACCATTTACCTCGAAACCAAGTTAAACTCCGAACTTCGCCCGCAGCTTGAAAAATATCTCAAGTCGGGCGCTCGCGTGGTGTCGCACGATTATGAAATCCCGGGCTGGAAGGCGGCCAAAGTCGACCGGATCGACGGCAGCCAGAAGCACGTGATTTATCTGTACGAGATGCCCCCGGTTCGAGATTAAGCCGCCGATTCACGGTGTTACCCGCCATAAACCATAATGGTCGTGTGCGGGTACTCGGTTTCCTCCTGGCTTTCCTGCTTCCCTGTTTGGGCGTGACCCCCTTAGAACGGCTGGATCAAGCGCACCTTGAAGCCGTCCACGCTCAACGAGTCGAGTGGATGAAGAAGCGCGCCCCCACGCGGCCTCCTGAGGGCGTATATCAGGATTTTCGTGCGGTTCTGCACGTCCACGCCGAGGATTCCGGCCATACCAAGGGAACCCGTGCCGAGGTACTGAAGGCTGCCAAGGAAGATGACGTCCAGGTGGTGCTGTTCTCTGACCATGGCGGCCCGAAGCCGGAAACGTGGCGCGGCATGCACGATGGAGTGCTGTTGATTGCCGGCTCCGAGGACGATCATGAGCTGCACTATCCGTCTTTAAAGTTACGCTTCCAGTCGCATGTCGAAGAGCGCCCGGACATGCCGGCTGACGGATTCCAGGGAATGGAGATTTACAACCGCCACAGCGATGCAGCCGCGCACAACGAGATTTACGAATACATCAAAACTGCCATGAAAGACCCGCGCGAGTGGCGGCGGCTGGTGGAGAAAGAAAAGCTCTATCCCGATGAAATCTTTGCCGCGGGGACCGATCCGCTGCAAGTCCTTCTGACCAGGTGGGATCGCGAAATCGCCGCGCACCCATTCACCGGGATCGCGGCCAACGACGCCCATCAGAACCAGATCTTCAACGGCGTGACCTTCGATCCTTATGCGGTTGCCTTTCGACAGGTCAGCACGCACATTCTGGCGCGGGAGTTGACCGAAGATGAGATTCGCAATTCCCTTCAGCACGGGCATGTTTACGTCGCACATGACTGGCTGTGCGACCCGCGGGGATTTACCTTCATCGCCGAAAATGATCTGGGCGTGTATGACATGGGCGATGAGGTTCCGCTGATGAACACCACTCGCCTGGATGCGAGCCTCCCCCTCCCCGCGAAGATCAAGCTGATTCACAACGGCGCGGTGGTGGCTGAAGCGAACGACTTCAAGTTTAGTTTCATCGTGAAGGAACCGGGCGCCTACCGGCTGGAAGCGTCGCTGTCCGCGGATGGCGAAAACCGTCCATGGATTTACTCGAATCCGATTTACGTCGGCAAGGCCCCGAGTCTTACCCTGCCCGCCGGCGAGATGTCGGCGGACGTCGAAGTCCATAAAAACATCCCGTATGTGAACGACGGCCTGCCGAAGCACGAGCTCGACGTTTACCTTCCCAAGGGCAAGATGAATTTCCCGGTGATGGTGTTCCTGCACGGCGGATCATGGAAGTCGGGGGACCGGACGGCTTATCCGCTGTTTGGGAGTCGATTCGCCAAAACGGGAATCGGCGTGGTAATTCCCAGCTACCGCCTGATGCCGAAAAACCCGCATCCCGCTCAGATCGACGATGCGGCGGCCGCCTACGCATGGGCTTATAAGAATATCGCCAGTTATGGCGGCGACCCGTCGCGGATATACATTGCGGGTCACTCCGCGGGCGGGCACCTGGCGGCGCTGCTGGCGCTGGATACGAAATATCTGGCAAAGTATGACCTGGCCGGGACCATTCACGGCGTAATCTCGCTGAGCGGCGTGTACGACGTCGGTACGCTACCGGCGTTCCAAGCCGCAGACGACGATCCGTCTCCCATCGATCACGTGCACGATCACGCGCCGCCGTTTCTAATCACCTATTGCCAGTGGGATTACCGGAGCCTGCCGAAACAGGCTCGCGATTTTGCCGGTGCGTTGAGGGGGCGGTTTGTGGAGACCAAGCTCGTGTATGTTCCGCGCGAGAGCCACATTTCGGAGATCGTCGACACGCTGAAGGATGACGACCCGACGGCGCGTGCGATACTCGGTTTCGTCAAATGAAGCAATTCGATTTAGTGGGCATCGGGCTGAATGCGACCGACACTTTGATCCTGGTTTCGCACTTCCCCGCTTACGCCGGGAAGGCTCCCATCGACGCTGAAATGCTGAGTCCCGGCGGGCAGGTGGCTAGCGCCCTGGTAACCGTGGCGAAGCTCGGCAAGCGGGTCAAATACATCGGCACTGTGGGGGACGACGAGCGCGGGCGCGTGCAGCTCGCCAGCCTGAACGAGACCGGGATCGACCTGAGCGATGTCGAGGTGCGTGCGAATTGCGCGAATCAGACGGCGTACATCATCATCGATCAATCGACCGGTGAGCGAACCGTGTTTTGGGCTCGACCCGACTGCCTGCGGCTGGAGCCTGAGAGCATTACGCCCGAAAAGATCGCCGGGGCACGGATGCTTCACATTGATGGTCACGACACGCCGGCAGTCGAGAAGGCCGCGACCATCGCGCGCGGCTTGGGCATTCCCGTAAGCGTCGATGTCGACACGATTTATCACGGCTTCGATCGTGTTTTGACGCAGGTGGATTATCTGGTGGCGAGCTCCGAATTCCCGGCGCAGTGGACCACGGAGCGAGACCCGTTTCGGGCGCTCGAGATGATCCAGAATGAGTACAAGATGAAAGTGGCCGCGATGACGCTGGGGGCGCATGGCGCGCTGGCCCGAGTCGATGGGAAATTCTATTATTCGCCGGCATTTGTGGTGAATTGCGTAGATACCACCGGCGCCGGGGACGTGTTTCACGGGGCGTTTTGTTATGCTGTGCTCGTGGGGATGCCGATGCGGGAAACACTGGATTTTGCCAACGCAATGGGCGCTCTGAATTGCACGCGGATCGGCGCGCGCGGCGGGATCGCGACGCTCAGCGAAGCTCACGCGCTGATCGAACGCGCCCGGAATTCGAGCGAAGCGCGGCGGTCGCATCATGATTTCGCGGCGTTTGCGACCCGCGCATGATCCCTCTTCGATCCACTGAGCGGGTAAATTCGACGGCTGTTGCGACCGGCGGCCTGATCGCGCTCAACACCGTAATTTTCTTGTATCAGGTGACCCTCAGCCCGGGCGCGTTGAATGACTTCGTCAATACCTTTGGCATTGTGCCGGATAAACTGCATATCAGCTCATTATTCACGTCCATGTTTCTGCACGCCGGATGGATGCATCTGATCGGGAACATGCTGTTTCTTTGGGTTTTCGGCAGGAATCTCGAAGACTTAATCGGCAGCTGGAAATTTCTGCTGTTTTATCTGATCTGCGGGCTGGCGGCCGCCGTGGTCCACGTGATGTTCAATCCATACTCGCGGATGCCGACGATTGGAGCGAGCGGCGCCATCGCGGGAGTGATGGGTGCGTATCTGATCAAGTTTCCTCGGGCGAGAATCATCACGCTGGTGCCGATCTTTTTCTTTATCACCACGATGGAGATTCCAGCAGCGTTCCTTTTGCTGTGGTGGTTCGCGATCCAGTTCTTCAGCGGCTTCGGATCGCTAGGCGAAAACGATTACAGCGGCGGCGGAACCGCCTGGTTCGCGCACATCGGAGGATTTGTCGTAGGGATGCTGCTGATCCGAGCGTTCCCGCCGAAGCCTCGCTGGCACGCCTGGTACGCCGAATAGAGGAACCTCCGGCTCTTTCGGGTGCCGCGGCTGGTTGAAGATGGTTGAGTCGACGAGGTTGTGAAAACTCAGCGCGAGGAAGTTAGATCACGCTGGATAGCAAATTTCACCAGGCCTGCGACATCGTGAATGTCCAGCTTACGCATCAGACTGGCGCGATAGGTATCTACGGTTTTAGGGCTTAGCGAAAGCCGGGCAGCGATCTCCTTGGCCCGCACGCCTTCACAGAGCAGGGAAAAAACCTGGTATTCCCGCTGACTTAGGGCTTGCAAGGGATCGTCCGGAGACTTCTGGCCGGGACAGAAAATCTTGTTGAGCTCAAGCTCTGGAGACACGTAGATTCCACCGTCGAGCACTTGCCCAAAGGCCTCCAGCAATTGGATGGAGGGTCCAGACTTCAGGAGAAACCCGCTGACGCCGGAGCGCAATGCCTCTACCACAGTCTTGCGGTCGCGGCGAGTTGACAGCACGATAATCTTAGTCGCGACACCGGATTCTTTCAGGCGCTTGACCAGTTCCAAAGTGAACAGGTCAGGAAGATTGAGGTCCAAAACGGCAATATCGGGACACTGCGCTTCGATCATACGCACTGCCGATGCGCCATCGGAGCATTGGCCGACCACGCGGTATTGCGGCAACGCTTCGCACAGAGCCGCGAGACCTTCTCTGACTAGAGTCAGCTCATCAGCAAGTAGAATCGAATAAGTCTTGGGCTCTCGAACCGGGACCACAGGCTCCCCCCTCACTTTACAGTGAGCCCGACCCGCTTTAATTCTCTAAGATTTGTTACGCAAAGCTGCGAATCGCGGCTGGCTCGTCGTCGAATACTTCGAAAACCGTGTAAAGCTTGGTGATTTGCAGTAAATCCTGGACGCGCTTGGTCAGGTTCAGCAGCTTCATCGCGCCGCCCTGATTGGCCACCGTCGTAAATGCGGAAACCATTTCTCCAATACCGGAGCTGTCGATATAGGAAATTTCAGCCAGATTGAGCAGCAGCTTCTTGTGCCCGCTCGCAACCAGCTCCCGAATGGTGTCCCGGAACGAACTGGCGCCCTCACCCAGCGTAATCCGTCCGCTCGCCTCGACCACAGTCACATCACCCACCTGGCGGGTGGTTAATTTCACGCTCACAGAATCCCCTCCCTGTTCAAGTTAACTCGATTTCCCCACGTACTTTACCATTTTCACCTCGGTGCCTTTGGGCTCCCGGTGGCGAATCTGAAACCCGTCCATAAATGCCTGGATCAACAGCAAGCCGCGGCCGGAATGGCGGAGCAGATTCTCATTTGCCAGCGGATCCGGCAATGAGTTGAGATCGAATCCTTCGCCTTCGTCGGCGATGATCACTTCGAGGCGATCCGGGGTCCGCGTAACCGTCACGTTGACCTTCTTGCGCGCGTTGTAGCAATTCCCATGCACCACTGCGTTGACCATACATTCCCGCACCGACATTCCAATGCGATGCTGATCGTCTTCATCGAAACCCAACTCGCGGGCCTCGCGCAGGACGGTCTCTTCGCAGATATCCACGCTTTCAAGCGTGGATTCTAAAACAAGGTCCACGGTCCGCGCCTCTGCGGCCTGTTTTTCAGCCATAAGATTGCCATAAGCACACCGTCCTGGCGTGGCTAAGTCGAAACGTTACCATAGAATAGTGGTGCGGCCAAAGTCAAGTCGATGGGTTCCGCATGGTAGCCTGAATCGCATGAAGAGTGTTGCGGCAATGTTGATGGCGGCCGCGCTCAGTCCCGCGCAAATGAAGATTACATCAGTCGAAGGAATCACGGAATACCGCTTGGATAACGGCTTGATCGTGCTGTTGTTTCCGGATAAAACCAAGGCCCAGGTGACGGTAAATGTCACGTACCTGGTGGGATCGCGGCATGAAGGCTATGGCGAAACCGGCATGGCGCATTTGCTGGAACATATGGTGTTCAAGAGCACCGCGCGCCGCCAGAATATTAAAATTGAACTGGCGGATCACGGGGCGAATTTCAACGGGTCGACCAGCTTCGACCGCACCAATTATTTTGAGACGCTGGATGCCAGCGAGCAGAACCTGAAGTGGGCGCTCGACATGGAAGCGGACCGGATGGTCCATTGCCGGATCGCAAAATCCGAGCTCGATAGCGAGATGACGGTAGTGCGCAGCGAGTTCGAGATGGGCGAGAACAACCCGGGCCGCGTCCTCGAAGAGCGCGTACTGTCGACCGCCTATCTCTGGCATGGGTATGGCCGCAGCCCGATTGGCGCCCGCAGCGATATCGAGCACGTGCCGATCGAAAAATTGCAGGCGTTTTATCGAAACTACTATCAGCCGGATAACGCGGTTCTAGTAGTGGCGGGGAATTACGATGAAGCGAAGGCGCTTGAATGGATCAAGCAGAGCTTCGGCGCGATTCCCAAGCCGGTCGCACATTGTCGCGGACCTATACCGAGGAACCAGCTCAGGACGGCGAACGCGAGGTGGTGCTGAGGCGCACCGGCGACACTCAGGCGGTGATGGTCGCTTACCACATCCCGGCGGGTCCGCATCCCGATTTTGCGGCGTTGGAGGTTTTGGAGCAGATCCTGGACGCCCAGCCCGCGGGACGGCTGTACAAGGCGCTGGTGGAGACTCAGAAGGCCATTTCTACGTCCGGCGACACTTACCAGCTTCACGATCCGGGCCTGGCGGTATATAACGCTCAGGTGCGGAAAGACGGGTCGCTCGCCGACGTGGAGAAGACCATGCTGGCGACGATCGACGGAGCGGTGAAGGAGCCGCCCTCGAAAGAAGAAGTGGATCGCGCGCGCACGCGGCTGCTGAAGAATATCGACCTCGAATTGAACAGCTCGCAAAGCATCGGGATCGCGCTGAGCGAGTGGGCGTCGATGGGTGATTGGCGCCTGCTGTTTCTGGATCGCGACCGGATCGCGAAAGTGACTCCGGAGGATGTCGCGCGCGTGGCAAAGCTGTATTTCAAGGAATCGAATCGGACGATCGGACGGTTTATCCCGGCGGCGGCGCCGGATCGGGCGGTGATCCCGGCGACTCCCGAAGTTGCTTTGATGCTGAAAGATTACAAGGGTCAGGCAGCCATGGAGCATGGCGAGGAGTTCGACGCGTCGCCAGCCAATATCGAAGCGCGGACGGTTCGCGTGACGCTGCCGAACGGGATGAAACTGGCGCTGCTGCCGAAGAAGACTCGCGGCGCGACGGTCACCGCGATCCTGACCATGCATTACGGCGACGAGAAAAGCCTGTTCGGCAAGGATACGGCTGCGCAGATTACGCCCGCGATGTTGATGCGGGGGACCAGGAAGCACACCCGCCAGCAGATTCAGGACGAACTTGACCGGCTGAAAGCGCAGATGAACGTGGCGGGAAACGTTAGCCAGGGGACTACGGTTTCGATCAATACAGTACGCGCGGGCCTGGATGGCGCATTGCGGCTGACGGCGGAGGTATTGCGCGAACCGGCGTTCACCGAGGCGGATCTGGATCAACTGCGGCAGTCGACCATAGGGCGGATCGAAGGCCAGCGAAGTGAGCCGCAGACGCTGGTGGTCAACGCTATGAACCGGCATCTGAGCGACTATCCGGAAGGCGATCCGCGCTCGATTCCCACCTTCGACGAAGCTATCGAAGGGATGAAGAAACTGACGCTTGACGAGGTGAAGCATTTCCACGCGGAATTCTTCGGGACGTCGAACGCGGAATTGGCGGTGGTAGGCGATTTCGACGCGGCGGAAGTGCAGAAGCTGGTGGCGGAGTTGGTGGGGGGCTGGAAAAGCGCCACGGCGTATACGCCCTTGAAGCGGACCTGGAAGAAACTGGAGCCGATTCGCCAGACCATCGAGACTCCGGATAAGGCGAACGCGTTTTTCGAAGCCGGGATGACCATGAAGATCAGCGAGGCCGATCCCGATTATGCCGCGCTGCTGTTCGCGAACACGATGATCGGCGGAGGGTCGCGATCGCACTTGTTTTTGAGAATCCGCGAGAAAGAAGGGCTGAGTTACGCGGTCCAAAGCGTTTTCCAGGCGGGAGTGATCGATCCATTCGGACAATTTCTGGCAGTCGCGATCTCGAATCCTGAGAATACACCCAAGGTCGAAACGGCCTTCGAAGACGAGATGGGCAAGCTACTGACGGAAGGGTTTTCCGTCGATGAAGTAGAAACTGCAAAGAGAGCGCTGCTTCAGGAGCAAGGCGTTTTGCGAGCCCAGGACGGGTATCTGGCTCGGCGGCTCGCGCTCCAGGCGCAGTATGGATGGACGATGACGCGTGACGCTGAGCTCGACAACAAGATTGCAGCGCTTTCGACAGACGAAGTGAATTCGGCGGTGAAGCGTCACATCGACCTGGCCGCCATGTCTTACATCGAGGGTGGCGATTTCAAGAAAGCGGGCGTAAACCCCTAGATGCCCCCGACGGTGGTTCCGCACAGGCTAAGCCGCGAAGCACTGGCGTCACTGGGGTCGATGGAAGGCGTTTACGACCTTCCGGTAGTCGAAAAGAAGCGGGCGGAGAAACCTCCGCCCCAGAAGCTGAACCCGTGGCCGGGGTGGCTGGCGGCATTGGCGGTGACCGCTTTCGCGTACCTCATTCATTACCTCCCTTTCGCGCCGTTTCGCGTGGAAGGCGTCACCGTGCGCAGGCCGGTGAGCGCGGCGATTCTGGCGATCTTTGCGGGCGCGCTGGCGGGAAATCTGCTGCCGCTGGGGAAACGAGTGCTCGACGGTACCAAGCATGTGGTGCGGCGCGCGATCCCGTTGACCATCGTACTGACGGGCGCGACCCTCAGCTTCGCGCACGCGGCCGCGGTAGGGCTTCGCGCATGCCTGGTAATCGTAGCGACGATGACAGCGGCGATGGCTTCGGCATGGATCATCGGGAAGATGCTGGGAGTGTGGCCGCGCACCAGCGTGCTGATCGGCGCGGGGACCGCGATTTGCGGAAATAGCGCGATTGTCGCGGTGGCTCCCCTGATCGACGCGGAAGACCGGGACGTGATGCTATCTATGGGCGCGATCAACGTACTGGGGCTGGTATTGATGTTTGTCAGTCCCTTCCTGGGCGGCCTTTTGGGAATGACGGACCTGGGTTATGGCGTGTGGGCGGGCTCGACTCTGCATGCAGTACCGCAGGCCGTTGCGGCGGGATTCGCGTTCAGCGAAAGGGCCGGAGGTATGGCAACGCTGGTGAAGCTGGTGCGGGTGGCTCTGCTGGCTCCGCTGCTGCTGGTATTGGCGTACGGATATGCCAGGACGCGTAAGGATCGGATGACCATCCACTATGGCCGGTTGGTTCCGCCGTTTCTCTGGGGATTTTTCGCGCTGTTCCTGATGAATTCCATGGGGTTGCTGCCGGTGCTTCAATTTCACAGCGGCTATTCGGCGAACCTGGCGGATGTGCTGGCGGAGGTCGGCTCGATTCTGCTTACCGTTTCGATGGCGGCCATGGGCCTGGAAGTGAATCTTAAGACTCTGGTGAAGGTGGGCGGGACGGCGATGATCGTGGGAGCGGCTACCTGCGCCGTGGCTTGCGCGGTGAGCTGGACATTAATCAAATTCCTGCTGTAAGCCGATCTTAGGGCATGACTTGCCCGACCTGCGGCGCTTCCATGTCCCTGAAAGAAGAAGCGGAATTTTTCAGCTGCGAATACTGCGGCAACCTCGTTTTTCCGGATCTCAACGCGGATGGTGTGCGCGTGTTGGAGCTGAAGGCGGCGGAATCCTGCTCGATTTGTGCGGTTTCGCTGGTGCATGCGGCTGTGGCCAGTCACCGCATCCGGTATTGCGAACGATGCCGGGGGATGCTGTTGGGCATGGAAGTTTTCGTCGAGGTGATTCAGGATCTCCGGGCCCGGCGCGAGGGTACGGTCGACGCGCCGCATCCGCCGCACTGGGAGGAGCTGGATCGCCGGCTGGTTTGTTCCTCAATGCGGGCAGGATATGGAGACGCATCTTTACGGTGGTCCTGGAAATGTGGTCATCGACACGTGCGAGGCCTGTTCGCTCAACTGGCTGGATTACAGCGAACTCGAAAGAATCGTGCGGGCGCCGGATCCGGACTATGTTTCGTTGACGGTCAGGCGAAACACGTCCGGACGCGCGTAATGTCCCACAACGTCCAAGTCGTACTTGCCTTCGACGATCTCATCTAGATTCAGATCCGCGATCAGGATGGTCTCGCCTTCGTAATTGGGACCGGCCAGCAGCGTGCCTTGCGGGTTCACGATGACGCTGCCGCCACGGATCAGGACGGTCGCGGGATCGTTGCCTTGGATCGCGGGATAATCTTCGGGGCAATCGCCGCGCCGCAGGTACTGGACCGCCGAGAGGACAAAGCAGCGGCCTTCGAAGGCGATGTGCTGCATCGATTTCGACCAGGTATCGCGATCGTCTACGGTGGGGGCGCAGTAGATCTGGATTCCCTTGGCGTACATCGCCGTCCGAAGCAGCGGCATGTAGTTTTCCCAGCAGATCACAGCGCCGATTTTGCCGATCTTGGTGTCGTAGACAGGCATCGTCGAACCGTCGCCCATGCCCCAGACGATCCGCTCCATCGCGGTCGGCATCAGTTTGCGATGCTTGCCCAGGTAGCGGCCTTCGGGGTCGAAGAACAGGACCGTGCAGTAGAGCGTGCCGCCATCGCGCTCGATCACCCCGATCACCAGGTGGACCGAATGCTGGCGGGCAGTTTCGGCGAGAAACTCTACCGCGGGGCCGGGGACGTCCACAGCACTCTCGAAGTATCGGCGGAACATACGGCGGCCTTCGGACGTTCGGCCGCCCACACGGGCGCCGAAATCGAGCCCTTTGGGATAGGCGGATAGGAAGGCTTCCGGGAATACAACGAGCTCTGCGCCTTGTGAAGCGGCTTCAGCGGTCAGCTCGCGAACTTTTTCTAGTGTCGCTTCTCGGTCGAAGACGACCGGAGCGGCTTGAATCACGGCAGCTTTGAATGGATTGGGCATTTCGGGTTCGCTCACCAGCGGAGCCAGCGATTATCGTAGCAAGCGCGGCCACAGGGTCGTGGGATTCGGATCGAAGACGATGTTGGCGTCGCCTGGAAGAACACGCCACAGGCCTCGCGAGATTTCGTCTTTCAATTGCTCGGCGGACCATCCGACATAACCTGCGTACACGCGGAAGACGCCGGTTCGACGTTCGATTCTAGAAGTCGCCCAGACACCGGGGAATACGGGTTCGGACTCCTCTGGATGATTGCGTGACCGGATCAGTGCTCGGACGCCCAGGGGGATGGGACCGCCGAAATACGTGGCGGGAGTGGATGGACGATTGACGATCAACCCGATCGCGCCGGCCTGATCGTAATGAATCAACAAAACGACGGAACGGGCGAGGTCGGGATCGTGGGATTTGGCGGTCGCCACCAGGAGCTTGCCGCTGGTCTGGCCGAAAGCTGCATTCACTAGCAGGGCCAAGGCGCCTAATCGCAACAGCATATTTCTCCAAATCATAAAAGAAACGGCCGGTAGCCGCGGAGGGTCGGCTGACCGGCCGTGTGGCCGTTCCTTCGAAAGGCGGACGGCCAACTCATGGAAGCCACCGGCGTTGCCACGGCAGGAAATGGAGGGCCGCGGCGACGCCGTGAGGTGGCTAGACCGCCAGGAACAACGTATTGCCCTGGCGGTTCACAAGCAGGAGTACCGGATTATCTTTTCCGGCTGCATTCATAGCCTGCTTGAAATCGTTCACGCTGGCGACGGATTTGTGGTTCACCTGCTGGATCACATCGCCTTGCTGCAATCCGGCTTCAGCGGCTCGGCTATCCGGGCTCACCTGGTCCACAACCACGCCCTTAGTATTCGGCGAGAGCTTCAACTCCTGCGCCGTATCCGACGTGAGATTCTCGACCTGCACGCCTTCGATGGCGGCATTCTCCTGGTCTTTGTCTTTGTTAAGCGAGGCGCGCGGTTCACTGGAGGGGAACTCGCCGAGCATCACCGCGATCTGCTGAGTTCTGCCATCGCGGAGGACGGTCAGGTCCACCTTGGTGTTGGGTTCCGCCATGCCGACCAGCAACCGAAGCTGGTTCGCATCGGCGACCTCTTTGCCGTTCACTTTCGTGATGATGTCGCCTTTCATCAATCCCGCTTTCGAAGCCGGGCTGTTGGGAGTCACATCGCCCACCAGTGCGCCGGTCTGTGCGACATGGAAAGCCTTGGCCAACTCAGGCTTCAGATCTTGCGGCAGGATTCCGAGATAGCCGCGCTCCACTTTGCCGTGGGCCAGAATTTCGTCCATGTCATGACGGGCCATGTTGATCGGAATCGCGAAACCGATTCCCTGGTTGCCGCCGCTGTTCCCCGAAAGGATGGCGGTATTGATGGCGATCAGGTGGCCTTCATCGTCGACGAGTGCGCCGCCGGAGTTGCCGGGATTAATCGGCGCGTCGGTCTGAATGAAGTCTTCCACTTCTTCGATACCGAGGCCGCCACGGCCGGTCGCGCTGACGATTCCGCTGGTTACCGTCTGGCCAACGCCGAACGGGTCGCCGATGGCCAGCACTATGTCGCCGACCTCTACTTTGCTCGAATCACCCAGCGTGAGAGACGGGAAATTCGATCCTTCGATCTTCAAAACCGCGACGTCGGTGCGGGGATCGGTACCGATCACTTGCGCCTTCATTTCGCGCTTGTCGGATAAGGTAACGGTTACCTCGGTCGCATGGTCGACCACGTGGTTATTGGTCAAGATGTAGCCTTCGGGGCTGACGATCACGCCCGAACCGAGGCTCTTCTCACGACGCTCCTTGGGAATCTGCATTCCCGGGCCGAAGTTGCCATTTCCGAAGAACTGGCGGAACAGGTCCATGCCTTGACCGTCCAAGCCTTGCATAGCTGTACGATCACTCTTTACCATGCGTGAAGAGGAGATGTTCACCACTGCGGGAACTACTTTCTTCACGACGCTCGCATATCCCCGCTGCGACGCTGCCGCGGATCGCGGTGCTGTCTTAACGGTCGCGGCCGGACGCGGTAGCGTAGCCGCTCTGACGCCTAGGAAACCGGTTACGGCGAGTGCCGTACCGACGGAAACCGTCGCTAGTAAGCGGCGGGTTGCCAGGAAGTTTTTCATAATCTCTGCCACCTCGATTTCAAGGTTAGCCCCATCTGCGTCCACTTCCCATACGGTGAGGCGGGGAGAAGAGATATCGGCGAGAGGGGATAAAAGATCCCGATTTGAGGGGATGCATCGCCTGGAAACTACAGCCAGAGAGGGATAGCGCTGGACGCGGATATCCCCGACACTATAGGGCGGGTAGGGGACCCCAATTATGAAACGATGGCAGGTGCTGAGTCTGGCGCTGACGTTTTCAGCTTCGTTCGCCTTGGCGGACGACGCCGCGCAAATCCTTAAAAACACCGAAGAGACGTATCGCAACCTCAAGAGCTACGCTTTCGAGGGGACCACGACCTCTGAAACCAAAATGGGAGCGAGCATTTCCAAATCGGCTATGTCTTTCGTGGTCGCGTACAAAGAGCCGAATGAATTCCGCCTGGAGTATGATTACCCGGCCGCCGGGAAGTGGGAACGCGTTTCCGACGGCAAGACGTTGTGGAATCATCGGTCGATTACCAAGGAATCGAAAGAAACGCCGGTGACGGACGACGATTTGCGGATGCTGGAGGGTTCTCCGGTCGCTACATTTAGCGACCTGGGCGAAGGGGCGGCGAAGGCAACCGTGGTGGGTTCCGAGGCAGTCTCGATTGGAGGGCAATCCTTCGATTGTTTCGTCGTTCAGTTCGACCAGCCGAATCCGAGGGCGGAAGGCGCCGCGAAGCCGCTGCCGGTGAAGTTGTGGATCGACAAAACGCGCCATTTAGTCCTGCGGCAGGTGAGTGGATCGGAGGGACGCAATGGAGGATCCTCTACGGAGAACACCCGAACCGTGAATTTCACACGCGTGGACGTGAACCAGTCCATACCCGACGATCTATTCCACTTCAAGAAATAATCAGTGGATGCGCCACCCGTTCACCGGGCCGCTGTGGAAGAATTTCTCGGGCGTCATCACTCCGTCGCGCTTGAACACCAGTCCGTCCTTCATTACATTCATTACGAACGAGACATTTCGCAAAGCGTCCAGGTCCTCGAGCGGATTCCCGCGCACCGCGATCAGGTCGGCCGGTAGCCCCACTTTAATGGGACCGCGCTTATCGTAAAGGTCGCAGACCTGGTAGCCGTTTACGGTCATGATTTTCAGGACCTCGGCTGGCGGAAGACCCGAAGCTTTCCACGTTTTCATGAAATCGATCACTACTTCGCCGCGCGTCATCCCGGGGATGTAATAATCCGCGTCGGTCGAAAACGCCATCTTGACGTGATTCGCGTAGGCGTTCTTGATGCCGTCGATAGTCCGTTGAAAACGCTCCTGACTGGGCTGGTAATACGTTGACAGCGGAGTCTCCGTGCCCACTCGCCAGATTCCTTTCTGAGCCATCAGCTTGTGCGTCTGATCATCGAGGGCGGTGGAATGTTCTATGGACCAGATGCCGGCTTCGATCGCTCGCAACGCGCCGGCGTGGGTTTGGACGTGGCCTGCGACTTTCAAGCCGCTCTTGGCCGCTTCCGCGACGAACAGCTTCATCTCATCGACGGTATAGCCGCACGATTTCGCGTCCACCATGATCTTGATCACCTTCGCGCCGAATAGAATATTCTTGCGGACGGCTTTGACGATCTCGTCGGGCGTGTCTGCGTCTAGATATTCTGGATAAACTAGGCTGGCGCGTTCCGGCACGGGGGTGAACTGCCCTCCCATACCTCCGATAATGATTCCGGAGTTGATGATGGTCGGGCCGGGAATCCAGCCTTGCTCGATCGCGACTCTCAACGCAGTGTCGGCATAGTTGCCGTTATTGCCTAAATCGCGCACAGTGGTGAACCCCGAGTTCATCATGGTTATGCCGTTCGAAACCGCCTGCACGGCTCGAATTGCGGTGGAATCCATAACGCTGGTGAGATAGTAGGCATTATTCTCCGGATCGCGCTTATAGGTTAGGGCGAGGTGATTGTGTGCATCCACCAAGCCCGGCATCAGGTTGTACTGCGAAAGATCGATAACCTCCGCGCCTGCGGGAATTTGGACGTTCGGGCCGATCGCCGTGAACTTACCGGCTTCGACCAGGATCACCTGATTGGCCGCAACGGCCCCGGTCTCAGGGTCAATCAGACGGCCAGCGCGGATCGCCGTAACCTGGGCGGAGGCGGCGATGGCGAAAGAGAGAAAACACAGCAATCGTGTGGGCATAGGAACTATGCTAGTCCACTAGAAAATCGGTAGCGACCCCAGCACTTGCAGGCCGAATGCCGCAGCCGTCCGAGCGACGAAAAACCGTGGCTCAGGCGGTTCACAGAACAGCGTCTTTTCTCCCGTCGGAGTCTCCATCGTCACCGGAAGATCCGGCGTAATTCCGCGATCTCCTGCCAGAAGGGGTGTCAATCGCTGCCGAAGCTGTGTGGTCACATAAGCAGCGGCCATCGCTTGCCAGCCGAGCTGTGGGGCAATGGCGAACCCCGATAGCCATCCATTGGACGGCGAGTAGGGTCGCTCCAGTACCGCCAGTGGAACAAAGCGTGGGGTTAGCACTGCCAACGCCGGCACGATCGGATGCGCGAAGGCAATCAGGCTAAGCGACACGCTGTAGCCCGCGATACGCTCACTGATTGACGCCTTCAGCGGGCCACCGATACTCGATGGGCCCACTGGCCCTGAGAGTGACCACTTGCCTCGTTTGGGCTCGGTTAATGGGATCACGATATTCGCTTCACCGGTGGAATCGTCGGGATGAATGATGACGTCCGAAGCCGCAACCGAGTCAAACCAATTGGCTCGATTCAGGCGCGCCAGGCTTTTCCTCAGCAAATACTCGTCGAAAGGAGCGGCTTCGTCGAACACGAAATTGGCTCGGATCGCGGTGTCGCTGAAATGACGATTGCCGGTGAAGCTGATCCTTCCAACTCGATAGGCTCGTCCGCGTTCGATCGAGGTTTCAAGATGCGCGCCGTCCCCCACGGGTTCAACCTTAACGCGCACTGAAAAGTCGAGGATGCCGTCGCGCTCGGCTTGGCGGCGGTCGGCTAGAAGCCTCGCGCAATCGACTGGGGCCGCCTGGTAATGTGGTCCCGCGCTCAGCGATATGCGCAGGTCCACATGATTCTTCCCGTCCACGGGCGCGTCTTCGACGCGAACGCCGGCGTCGAAATATCCCTTCGACAGATACAGCGAAACGATGCGAGCAAGATCTAAGTCCACGGCCTGCGGGCTGTACGCCGGAAGAATCCTCCAGAAAAGAATCCGCCGCGTGTGCAGGGTTTTCAGCGATCTGCGCAGTTCGGTCTCGTTCATTACCGGATCGCCGGAGAATGTGATGTTCCTGACGCGCAGGGGATCGCTTGCGTGAACTATCAGGCGTAGATCGCTAAGACCTTTCGCGAAAGGAGCCACCTCGGATTCTACGCGTGCATCCAGATATCCTTGCGCGCGAAGCTGTCTGGCGGCCTCCGCCGCGATTTCATGGGCTCGCAGCTCATTGAGCGGCGTACCCTGAGGGACTTTCAACCGCAAGCCGTAAGAGCTCGGCTCAATTCGAATTTCGCGCAGTTGTGGAGCTCGCGACGGCATGATGTCGAACGTAATCGCCTTTCCCCCGGCACGGTCCGCCGCGTTCACGCGAATATCTTCGAACGCGCCTAGGGTCCATAATCTGTGGAGGTCCTGCGCGATGGCGTGTTGGTCCACGGGACGGCCCACCTGTGTTTGGAGTTTCACGTTAGGCTCAGCCCCGCGCACCTCAACTGAGGTCACGATGTCGTTGACGGAGAACCCGATCCACAAAACCGGAGCGCAAAGCATATGGTGAAGAGGAGCAACCGAAGGGCCGTGCCGCGGGCTTCGGGAAGTGTGACAAACTGGAGGGTTCGGAGAGTCACACCGAGATGGTTGGTCGAACGATAGGGCAGTATCAGTTCATCGAGAAGCTTGGCGCCGGAGGCATGGGCGACATCTACAAAGCCCAAGACACGCGGCTCAACCGGTTCGTGGCGATTAAGGTTCTATCCGGCGCCCACAATGCCGATCCGGAGGCGCGGCGCAGGTTCATCCAGGAAGCCCAGGCCGCTTCCGCCTTGAATCATCCGAACATCATCACCATTCACGACATCATCTCGGAAGGCAACGCCGAGTGCATGGTCATGGAGTTTGTGGTCGGCAAGACGCTGGTTGACCTGATTCCGAAAGGCGGCTTGCGCTTGCCGCAAGCCCTGAAATACGCGGTTCAAATGGCCGATGCCCTGACGGCCGCGCATGGCGCTGGGATCGTTCATCGCGATTTAAAGCCGGCGAATGTGATGGTCACGGAAAGCGGCCTGATCAAGATTCTGGATTTCGGCCTCGCCAAGCTCACCGACCGCAATCCCATGTCGATGGGCGACACACGCAGACCATCGCCGACGCTCCGCTGACGGTCGAAGGCTCGATCATCGGCACCGTCAGCTACATGTCGCCGGAGCAGGCGCAGGGCAAGAAAGTAGATACCCGGTCCGACATTTTCTCGTTCGGCGTCGTGCTGTATGAGATGGTGACGGGAGTTCGCGCGTTTGCGGGCGAGAATGCCCTTTCCACGCTCTCCGCGATTCTGCGCGACGAGATCCGGCCCATTGCGGAACTGGCTCCGGACGTTCCCCCGCAGGTGGAGCAACTGATCAAGCGTTGCCTGAGGAAGAATCCGGATGAGCGGTGGCAGTCCATGCAGGATGTGCGTGCGGCGCTATCGGCGCTGAAGCATGAATCCGACTCGGGTCAGCTTTACAAGCCGAGGATCCCGGCCGCCAAAAAGAAGCCGTCGAAGCCGCCCTACGCGATTTTCGCCATTCTCGGACTGGTGATCCTGCTGGCTGCTGGAATAGCCGGCGGAAGAGTGTGGTGGGTCCATCGCCAGCAGGCCGCACAGGCAGCTTCCGAAGTTGCGGTCGTTCCCGTCGCGGCGAATCCCGTTCCTGTAACTACTCCCACGCCCGAGCCGTCGCCTACCCCGACGCCGGAGACGGCCGACACACCACTCACGAACGACAACATCATCGAGATGGCGCAGGCCAAAGTCGCATCGTCGGTGATTATCGGGCAAATTCACTCGGCTAAGACAAGTTTCAATCTCTCCCCATCCGAGATCATTCGATTGACGAAAGCCGGCGTTCCCGCGACCGTTATTGAGACTATGCGCGATCCCAAGGCCGCATCTGCCATGACGGCCGCTTCTCGCGCTCCGAAGACCACACCGACACCCACCCCGGTGGCGGCTGCGACGCCCACCCCAGTCCCCGTAGCGGCCGGATCAGCCCCGTCCGCGCCGCCTCCGGCTCCGGTTCCCGTTCCTGCCAGCAAGGGACCGGAAAGAGTGGCGGTGGTAACCATCGCCGATGGCTCGCCGTTCCGGATTTTGCTATCCGCCGATATTCCCGTCGATGCGGCGGAGGGTCAGGCACTTCGATTCACGGCGGGGGACGATTTTCGCGCGGGCGATTATGTCGTTATCCACAAAGGGGCGACGGTCACCGGCGCGATCGTGGATGCTGCCGGTAAGAAAAAATTCCTGGGCATCGGCGGCAAGCAGATGACGTTCAAATTGATGCAGGTGGACGCTGCCGACGGACACAAGCTGGAGGTCCGCTGCACCCCCAGCAAACGCGCCGATTCGCCGCCGGTTCGCCCGGTCGAGACTCCGAATCAAAAACATAGCAAGGAAGTGGCAGCCAAGGCCGGCGCGGAGTACCTCGCCTATATCAACGGCGAGCAGACGGCATCCGTCCGCAAGTAGAGGCCTAACGAAACTCCTTTTCAAAGACCTCTCGCAGATTCGGCCGAGACTCCATTACCGCCGAAACTCGCTCGCGATATTCGTCGCGGAAACGGCTAGCGCCTAGCGCGCGGATGGCGTTCGATGCGTCTTCCGACATCCCTTCCTCCATCACCCAAAGCAGAAAATCCGCCGCCGCGATCTGCCGCGACGCGCCCAGCGACAATAAGATCGCCCGCCGCGTGTCGACGTCGCTGCGCGCCCGCCAGTATTTCTCGAGCATCGCCAGTGCAGCCGGCTCATGGCATTCCCCCAACGCGGCCGCGGATTCTGCGCGCACATCCGGATCTTTTGCGTCAAGAAAAGCCGCGACAAAGGAAATGGAATCGTGAGGCGACATGTCGAGCAACCCGGCGAAGCATTGCCCGATCACCTCTACTTCCAGATCGCCGCACATGGCCTTAAGACGCAGCAGCAGGATACTATCCGGCCCGGATAGCTGCGCGATCGCGCGCGCCGCATCCACCCGCACCGAGGTTCCCGGATCGGTGGCCAACGCCTCAACCAGATGCGCAAGAATCTGATAGCGCGGCATGGGGCAGGACACCAGCGCCAGAGCGGAAGCTCCACGCAAAGTTAGCGCGGTATCTACCTTGCCGCCCCAAACCGGCTCGAACTGAAAATGTTTCAGGCCCGCGACGAAAAGATCAGCCTCGCTGTAATCCAGGTCCTTCAAAGCCTTGACGATGGCATTCTTCGCCCAGCACTGCGGATCGGACTTAACGGGATCCACTATAAAGTGATGAAAAGCCGCTGCCAGGTCGGGGACCAGATCTCGTAACCCCAGTTCCGCGGCAATTGCCGTCGCTTTCGAGGAGATGTAATTGTTACGGTCCTTCAAAGCTTTGCGCAGGTGCTCGATCGTAGAAGGCGAAGCCGGGCAGGATCGTAGCGCGTCAAGCGCCTCTATCTTTTGATCAAACCCCGGCTTGTTCACAATGCGATTCTACCGTGAGGCTTAGCTGGGTGAGATGATAAAGCCATGAGCACACTTGCCCTCAGCCTGCTGTTTTGCCTGGCGGCGACGGCCGCGGAAATTCCCAAGGGAACTCACGTCCTGCTGCGCATGGTCAACTCGATTAACACGCGCACGGCCGGCGAAGGCGATCAAGTGTATCTGCAAACCGCCAGCCCGATCGCCGGCGACAACCAGATCCTGATTCCCGCGGGTTCCTACGTTCAAGGCACCATCTCCCACGCCAAGCGGAGCGGCAAGGTAGCCGGGCGCGCGGAGCTTGGGATTCGTCTCGAAACTCTCACGCTGCCGAGTGGGAGAGTGTTGAAAATCGCTCCGCGCATGAGCTCGGTCGATTCGAATGAGTCCGGTCAAAAGGTGGAGCAGGAAGAAAACATCGTCAAGCAGGGATCGAGCGTAGGGATCGATGCTCGCCGTATCGCCATTCTGGCGGGAACCGGCGCGGGCATCGGAGGCGTGGCGGACCGAAGCTGGTCCGGCGCCGGTATCGGTGCCGGAGTAGGCGGGGCCGTCGGATTCGCCACCACCCTGTTGACCCGCGGCAAGGAGGTCGAGCTACGGCAAGGCTCTACTCTCGACGTCGTGTTCGATCGCCCTATCGCGATCGAATAACCTATTTCGCAAACGTCATCCGAAGCCCGGTGGAAATGAGAATATCGTTCTCTTTTTTCCCCGCGATCGGATTCGTCAGGAAACGGTCGCTCACCGTGAACTGCCAGCCGAACCACTTCCGGATCGCCGTAACCGCGGCCATGTCGAAATTCACGCGGTAATTTCCGGTCGACGTCGCGTTGGGAAAAACAATGACCGTCTGATGAATCGACGTGCTTGCATTCACCTTGTGGACGAACTCCTCGCCGATCAGAACTTCAGTGAAGCTCCGGTTCATGGCGGTGGAGTAGAATTCCTTATCCTCCGACGCGCCGAGCTTGAAATCGAGGGTCGTCTTCGGCGTCGTGATCGCATGATAGCCCCCGCCCGCGGGATTGAAGCGCAGGTCGAGATCCTGAAACTGATCGTTTTCAAGAGCCACCGAGCCGAACGCAAACCATCGCTTGTTCAAATTGATGTTGTAGAGCACTCCCCCGCGTTTGGCGTTCGCGGTGGTGATGTCTTTGCCCGAAGCATTGCTGCTCGACTGGATCATCGTGAAATTCGCTTCGATTTTGTCGCGGCTGGTGGTCCGGGTGGCGTCCGCGTTCAGATTGAAGCTGCTCGTGTCGGCATTGCCGCGCGTGGTCGCGTAGCCCAGGTCCAGAAAGCCGGTCCACAGGTCGATCAGGCGGGGATTGTGATAGCGGTCGAGGTCGGCCTGATATGCAGTCTGCTCGTCTTTCGAGCGGACAAACTCGATGGAATCCTTGGGTGCGGTCACGGTTCCGGCGTTGCCGGTTGCCACCTGGATCGTTCCATCGCTCGTGGTGACGGTGCCCACCAGCAGCTGGCCGCCTTTAAGGCCGATATTCAGTGGAACGCTCGAAGAAATTGCGGTTACGGCGTCCCACGGAACGGTCACCTGCCCGGCAAACTCGGTTTTCATGACCAGGTTCTTGCCGTCGTATTTCACAATTGAACCCGACAGGCGATCTCCGTTTTTCAGGGTAATCTGGTTGGCGAAAAGGAAAGACCCGGCCATCAGAAGCAGGCACACGCGCACCACCGGCGATTTAGGCATAGTTGTTGTTTAGAGAGTGGAAGTACCGATCTTGTTACAGTTTGAAGGAGCTATTTCGGGAAAGGCAAGTCGACAGAGACGTCCTCTTTCGAATAATTGAGCGCGATCGCATTGCCTTTGTGCTTTCTGCCGTATTGAGGAAAGTAAAGGTACCCGGCGACGGGACGCTTCGTCTCGCCCTCCGGTAGCGCGCGGTCGTGAATCCTGGCTTCGGCGGCGCTCTGATCCGGCTTGCTGGGAGGCGGGGCGGGGTCGCGGTCGCGCGGGTCGTTGGAGACTCCCACGGCTTCCCAAGTGCCCGCGGTAGTCTGCGGACGCCCGGTGGCTGGATTAGTACCGTGCGCTACAATGACGCCCGTCTCAGTGGTCACCGCCGGCCCCTTATTTCCCAGGGTGGTCTTCTTTTCAGGCCACGGCATCGCGACGTCGCGCGGTTTATCAGCATGGATGATCTGGTCGCCGAATTTGAGCGAGAAATCCAGCCGGTCGACGTCGAATGAATGGCCATCTTCCGGATAAATCGCGACTTCCACGACGATATAGCCCTTATTGATGTCGGGCGTCAGCTCCTTCCGGACCTGCTCCGGAGGGATAATCACAGCGGCCAGCACCGCCGTTTTGACCGCCTGGTGCACCGGATAATCCGACGGCTTGGGCGCGGCGGAGTGCCGGTATCGTCTCCAGCCGCCAACATCGCGGCCGCCAGTCCGATGAACCAAAAAGCACGCATACGTGCGCCTCCCGGGGCCTTAAGTGACGTGAATCTGACGTAGGATCGACAAAAATGGTTTCAATTGTGACGACCCGGAGCTTCCGCATCCGCCGGAAAATCGAAAGTCTCGCCCGCCGTATTCACGATCAGATGTCCTATACCCAGCGGCTTGCCCTGATTCGGGTAAAAAACGGCGCCGTCAGTGGATTGCCCGGGGGATAGTTTTGTGAGTACCAGTGCGATGGCCGACGCCGCCGCGGCCGCCTTAATCCTATTCGATCCCAAGTCGACCAGCGCACTCTGGCGCCGGGATTCATACCCATTCGTCGAGTGAATCTGGATCTGCCCGTACAGTCCGGATTCATACATGCTGATTAGTTTAATCACATCGCCGCGGCTGGCGTGCTCCATCAGCGCATCCACCACGGTTCGCGCCGGTACCGCCTGCGTCGACTGCCCATCCACCCGTTCAAACCGGAAATCCTCTGGACGGACGGCCCACGAGATTGGCGAGCCGTTCGAAATAGCGACCTGTAAAATTGCGTAATCGCGTACGTGCGTCGGGAGCGGGGCGAACATCACGGTGACACCGTTATGCGTCAGGGTCTTGTATTTGAGTCCACCCGATTCGAACTCGATAATCTGCGCATGACCCGCCGCCATCATCAGCAGCAACAATACGCTCAGCAACCCCATGTCTACATGATAGACTGGAAGCCTGTAAGACGTTATTACGCACGCACGGCCTTCCGAAAAACCCGCCGCGCTGTGTCGGACAATGGAGAAATTCCGATTCTATGGAGAATGCAGGTACAACTATCGGTGGCCACGATCTCAGCCGCCACGGGCTTCAAAATGTGGGAAACGCGCACTGGAATCTCGGCGCACCACAACTTGTGGAGCACGCCATCCAGCGCGGTGAAGGCACATTGTCGAGCGGAGGAGCACTGGTCGTCCGCACCGGCCAATTCACCGGCCGGTCGCCGAAAGATAAGTACATCGTCCGCGAGCCTGGAACGGAATCGACGGTAGATTGGGGCTCGGTGAACCAGCCCATGACGGAGGCGCAGTTCGACGGCCTTTTTGAACGTATGTTGAAGTTCTGGGAAGGCGAGGAAGTATTTGTACAGGATTGTCTCGCGGGCGCCGACACGGCCTTCCAGATGCCCATCCGCGTCATCGCGCAGCGCGCCTGGCACACCCTGTTTGCCCACCAGTTGTTCGTGCGGCCGGAACCTGGCGACAGCAAAGAACATGTCCCTGAGTTCACCCTCTTTTTCGCGCCCGCATTCTTTGCCGACCCGGAGAAGGACGGCACACGCTCCCAGACCGCGATCGTTATCAATTTCGCCAAGAAAATCGTCCTGATCGCCGGAACTGAATACGCCGGCGAATATGAAGAAGAGCATTTTCACGATCATGAACTATCTGCTGACGTTCAAGAACGTCATGCCGATGCATTGCTCCTCGAACATCGGCGACGACGGCCAGGTCGCGCTGTTTTTCGGCCTGTCCGGCACGGGTAAGACGACGCTCTCCGCCGATCCGCAGCGCAAATTGATTGGCGACGACGAACACGGCTGGAGCGATCATGGCGTGTTCAACTTCGAAGGCGGCTGCTACGCCAAATGCATCCACCTTTCGCAAGAAAAAGAGCCGCAGATCTGGGATGCGATCCGGTTCGGCACGGTTCTTGAGAACGTCAAAATGGATGCCGAAACGCGCGCGCTCGATTTCGATTCCGATGAGTACACTGAAAACACCCGCGCCGCTTATCGCATCGATTTCATCGAAAACGCGGCCATCCCCGGCGTCGGCGGCCATCCAACTCACATACTGCTCCTGACTGCTGATGCCTTCGGCGTCCTGCCTCCCATTTCGCGGCTAACGCACGAGCAAGCCATGTATCATTTTCTGAGTGGCTACACGGCCAAGCTAGCGGGAACCGAGCGCGGCCTGGGGAAAGAGCCGTCCGCGACCTTCAGCGCAGGCTTCGGCGAGCCGTTCCTGCCTCGCAAAGCCCAGCTGTATGCCAAGATGCTCGGCGAGCGGCTGAAGCAGCACAACGTTACATGTTACCTGGTGAATACAGGCTGGGTGGGTGGTCCCTATGGCATCGGGGAGCGCATGAACCTGAAGTACACGCGAGCAATGGTCAACGCCGCCATCGCGGGCCAACTGGATAACGTCGCGACGGAGCCGCATCCCGTGTTCAAGGTTCTGGTTCCGAAGAGCGTGCCGGGCGTGCCGCCCGAGCTACTCGACGCCCGCGGTCAATGGAAAGACAAGGCGGCATACGACAGAGCGGCCGAGGATCTAAGCGCCCGCTTCAAGAAGAATTTCCAGAAGTTTGGGCAGGTGGCCGAGGAGATTACCGCCGCCGCGCCCGCGTAACTACGCCGCTTCGGCCCGATCCGCGACATCCGCCAGGGCACGCTGACGCTCCCATTGGAGCTTGCCCTGATACTCTTCCCACAACGTCGTGCAGGCGGCCCAGAAATACCCGCCGACGAAGAGCAGCAGGAACGGAATCGCCAGGTAATTGGACGATTCGATCGCGAAAATCACCATCCACAGGAAGAACGTGCCCACCCCGAGTTCCGCATAAGGCAGCCACCCGCTGCGCCGCCGGTACTGGATGTTTTCGAGGTGAACCTTCTTGTCGCTCCCGATCGCGTACTTCGGAGTCCGCGCGAATCCCGTCTGATACCCGATCAACGCCTCAATCACAGCGCGTGAATTGATGATCGTCAGCGCGACTCCCGCCGCCATCAGCGCCGGAAGGAATAAGAAAGCCCGCTTCCACGTCTTCGGATATAGAGCGCGATGGGCCATCACGTAAAACGCCGAGATAGACCAGAACGACGCCGCGATCAGCGGTAAATCGATCACCACCATCTCGAAAAAGCCCATGTAAAACCGCACGATCATCACCGGCAGCATCAAAGCCGAGAGGATGACCATGAGCGGATAAGAAATGTTGGGGGTCAAGTGGAAAAATGCCTCCGCCTTTACCCGCCACGGCAGCTTCGACCGTAGAATGGTCGGCAACAACTTGATCGCGACCTGCGTCAGGCCCTTCGCCCAGCGCGATTGCTGGACCTGGAAACCGTACGTTTCCACCGGCAATTCGGACGGGCATTCAATCGACGGGACGTAAACGAACTTCCATCCCTTAAGCTGGGCCCGATAGCTCAGATCCGAATCCTCGGTCAGCGTATCGTGCTGCCATCCGCCCGCATCCTCGATCATCGACCGCCGCAGAATCCCCGCGGTCCCATTGAAATTGAAAAACAGCCCGTTGCCGCTCCGAGCCACATGTTCCAGCACGAAATGCCCGTCGAGCAGCATAGCCTGGACCTCTGTCAACAAGTTATAGTGCCGGTTCAAGTAGGTCCACCGGGTCTGGACCATCCCGACCTTCTCATCCGCGAAAAAATGCACGGTACGCTGGAGAAAATCGACTGGCGGCACGAAATCCGCGTCGAAGATCGCCACGATTTCACCCGTCGCGGTCTTCAATCCATTCTGCAAAGCGCCGGCCTTGTACCCCTGCCGATTCTTACGATGAATATACTCGATCGGCAACCCCTGTGACCGGTATTCCGCAACCAAGCCCTCGGTAAACGAATGCGTGTCGTCCGTAGAGTCGTCGAGAACCTGTATCTGGAGCAAATGATGGGGATAATCCATCTTCATCGTTTCCGCCAGCAGCCGCTCCACGACATACCGTTCATTGAAAAGCGGAAGCTGAATGGTCACCTGAGGCAGCGTCTTAAACCTCTGTGGCGCGACGTCCGGCAGATGCCTGCGATGCTTGAGATACCCGCGAATCATCTCATAGCGATGCAGCCCGTAGCACGATAAGATGATCAGAACGCCGAAGTAAGAAATGAGGATCGCCCAATCGAAAAACGCCAGGTGATGGATCCGGTTGAATGGGTTATTGTAGTAAGCGGCCAGCAGGCGATTGAGCGTGGATGGGGCGCCACTGACCAGCAGCGCTGGCATGAACGGGGTGGTTACCATGACTCTCTGTGCCGACTCCTCGGGTGATCTACTCGAAAAACGGTACCGGAGCGGGGGCCCTCCGACATCCAATCTATTATATGAGATTTGCCGCCGGATGTTATAATCGTCAGCTTGGACTAACCCATGAAATTTTTTCTTGACACCGCCAACCTCGAGGAGCTCAAGGCTGGCGCACGCTGGGGGATTATCGACGGCGTGACCACGAATCCGTCTTTGATCGCCCGGGAAGGTGTTCCGTTGGAGGATCAAATCCGCAAGATTTGCGAGATCATCGACGGCGACATCAGCGCGGAAGTGATTGCTACTGAAGCAGATGAGATGCTGGTCCAGGGCCGTAAGCTGGCCAAGATCCACAAGAATATCGTGGTGAAAGTCCCGCTAACCCGCGACGGCATTCGTGCCTGTTCCATCTTTAGCCAGGAAGGCATCCGCGTGAATGTGACGCTCTGCTTTTCTGCCGGTCAAGCTCTGCTCGCGGCCAAGGCGGGAGCCTATTTTGTCAGTCCGTTCGTCGGCCGGCTGGACGATATTGGGTCGAACGGCATGGATCTAATCCGGGACATCGTCCAGATCTATCGAAATTTCAGCTTCAATACCCAGATTCTGGCGGCGTCCCTGCGGAACACGACGCATGTGATCGAGGCCGCCAAAGCCGGAGCGCACATCGGGACGCTCCCCTATAAAGTGATCGATTCGCTGTTTGACCATCCGCTGACCGACAAGGGTCTGGAACAATTCCTGAGCGATTACGCCAAGGTGTTTCAGACGGCCCGCGCCGGACGGTAGATGCTGAAAAGGCATGTCCACCGAGGTTCAAATTGCCGCGTTGGCCGGCATCGCCGTCGGGTTGGTCGCGCTGGCGATCTATATCATCATGCGCGTGCACGGCACGCCCGAGAAGCGTGAGCGGAAGCGCCGCCAGACCGTGAACCGCTTCGGCCGCCTGGGCGACGCCCTCATTACCGAGGCTACCGAGACGGCGCTCTACTATTCCTACTCTATCCGCGGCGTCCAATATGCGGCCTCGCAGGACATTACGGATTTGCGGGACCGTCTCCGGCCGATCCTGACAGGGTTATGGGCGTGGCGAGCCTGAAGTACGCTCCTAAGAATCCCGCCAATTCGATCCTGGTCTGTGAAGAGTGGAGCGGCCTCAGAGTCGCACCCTCGGCCAGAGTTCCGGCGGAAGCGCGGCCGGCTACCTAACACGCTTACATAACCCGCTTACTTAACAGCGATCGAAAACGGCATCAACTCTAGAATTCCGCCGTGCATTAGCGCACGGATGGGAACCCGCCCCACCAGTGTTTCCGCCTTCTTCATCAGGATCGATTCCGCCGACGAATCGTCCGAGCGGCTCCATAGCGTCTCCCACAGCGTTCGCTTCTGCGGATAAGCCACCAGCGTGATCTTATCCGACGCCGGAATCCGAGCCTTCTGCTTCAGCATCTCGACGGCGCGATCCAGGCCGCCCAGCTCGTCGATCAGGCCGTTCTGCTTCGCCAGTTGGCCCACCCATACGTGACCCTGCGCCAGCGGCTCCACCTGGTCGTACGGCTTCTTGCGCCCCGCCGCGACGCGTTCGACGAAGCCGCGGTAGAACACGTCGATCTCCCGCCGCAGCTTGGCCCGTTCATCGTCGGTCAGAGCGCGGTTTTCGGAGTCGATGTCGGCGTACTTGCCGCGAGTCAGAGTAGTCGAATTCAGGCCGATCTTGTCGTATAACCCGCGCAGGTCCACTTTGCCGAAGAACACGCCGATGGAGCCGGTTAAGGTATTTGGATACGCGACAATCGGATCCCCCGTCATGGCGATAAAATATCCGCCCGAGGCCGCCAGGTCCGACATGGAAATGATCATCGGCTTCCGCGAGCTGAGCACTTTGGCTTCATGCAGAATATCGTCCGACGCGATCCCATCGCCGCCCGGCGAATCGATGCGCAGGATCACACCCTTAATCGACGAATCGTTTTCCACCTCGCGCATCAGCTTCACCATGCCGGTCGCCGTGATGCCGTCGCCGTTCGATTCGCTGTGTGAGCTTCCGCGCGTAATATCGCCGTCGCCGACAAGGTAGGCGATCTTGGTCCCGCTATCGGAAGCCGGCGCCAGCACGTAATCCTGCTCGCCGATCCGTTTGATATCGCCTTTGATCTGCTCCTTGAGCTTGCCGTACATCTCGTCTTCGAACAGCAGACCATCCACCAAGCCGCCATTCAGCGCCTCATCCCCGACAAACGGTCCCTGGTCGATCAGGGCGCGAAGCTGATCCGGCTGTTTCCTGCGTCCCTCCGCCATGGTGCCGACCATATCGCCGTAATACTGGTCGAGGATCTGGTTCATTACTTCCAGCGTCTCAGGCGTCGGCGTGGTGCGCGTGAACATGTCTGGCGCGTCTTTATATTTGCCGGCGTGCTCGAACTCCATCTGGACCCCCAGCTTGTCGAGCGTCCCTTTCACGTACATCAGCTCGACCCGCAAGCCCTTCAGATCCAGCTCGTCTTCCGGCGACATATATACTCGATCCGCCGCACTGGCAACGTAATATTCACGCGCCGTCGCACCGCGGAGGTAGGCATACACCGGCTTGCCGGATTTCTTGAACGCAGCGATATCGTCGTGCAGTTCTTCCAGCTTTGCCCAGCCGACCGATAGGTTCCGAGGCTCCAGCACCAGGGCTTTGATTTTCGGATCCGCGGCGGCGCGCCGCAGCATTCGCCAAGTTTCCATGATCGTCATGGGCTGCTGCTGGGCCAGAAACGGAATCGGCAACTCGATGGGAGGCTGCTCCGGCAAGTCGCCTTCCAGGTGCAGAACCAGAGTGGAGCCATCCGCCACCGTCACCTTTCGTTCGCCGAAACGCATCGCGGAGTAGCCGAGGATCACCACTGCCAGTCCCGCGAACAATAGTCCAATCACGAATCCGATCGCGAATCTTTTCATAGTTTTCCGTTCAGCATGTGCACTTGCTCGCTATTGAGTGGATGCGCACGCCCGCTGTTTCGTGACGTTTCGAGAAGCCCGGACAGCCCGCCATCGCCCCAAGTTGGCCGTCATCGGCCCAAGTTGGCCGTCATCGGCCCAAGTTGGCCGTCATCGGCCCCATTCAGTCAACTGTTGCAGAATCTGCTGGGCTGCCTTCTGACCGGCGCTTTTCTTCGATAAGCCTTGCGCCTGGCTCACCCACTCCTTACCGAGCCTTACTTCCACGGTGAACGTCTTTGAATGCTCGGGCCCATCTTCGCCCACAATGACGTAGCGCGGCGGCGGCAGTTTCAACGCCTGGGCCATCTCCTGAAGGGCGCTCTTGTAATCGGTCACCTCGCCGTCGGTGCCGTCCGCATTCGTATTCACCGGCCCGATCACTCGCGTCTCGATGAACTGCTTGGCGGTTTCGAGACCCGCATCCAGGTACAAGGCCGCGATCAGGGCCTCTACCGCGTCCGAGAGCAGCGCTTTCTTCTCCCGTCCGCCGCTCATCTCTTCGCCCCGGCCCAGGATCAGATAATCGCCAAGCACCAGTTCCTGGGCCACCTCATGCAGCCGCGCGGCGCTCACCAGGTGAGCCTTCAATTTCGATAATCGCCCTTCAGGAAACGTGGAATATCGCCGCACCAGGCAATCGCTGACGATGAAGCCCAGAATCGCGTCGCCCAGAAACTCGAGCTGCTCATTATCGTCGGCACACTGGCCGTCGGCGGCTTTCTCGTAGATGCGCGATTTGTGCGTCAGGGCCCGCTCCAGCAGAGACCGGTCCCTGAACGTATAGTCGAGCAGCTTCTCGAGAATCTCTAACTCAGCGATCATACCCGTTGAGTGTTTTTGAAGCTCGCTTTCATCTCGGATTATTTCTTCTTGGATTGCTCGGCACGAGCCTTCTCGCCCGTGGCGAACTGCTTGATCACGGGATTCAGATTGGGCATCGCCAGCACCTTGTCAAGTACCGCAATCCCTTCATCCTGCTTGCCCGACAAATCGTAAGCCGAAGCCAGCCGCACCATGGATGCCGGATCCACGGTACTGGCGCCTTCGACCGATTCCTTGAACTCCGCCACCGCGACATCGTACTTCTTGCGCGCCATCGCGATTAAGCCTTCATCTTCATGGGCCTGCGAAATCATGTCCTTCTTGAATCCGGTCCATTGGTCGTCGGTCACCTGTGGATTCGGCTTGACCGCTGCATTGATGGCTACGATTGCGTCTTTAGCCAGCTTTTCCGAGCGCGCCAGTTTCTCTTCCTTATCCAGATCGTTCTCGCGCGTGCTCTTGGCCAGCTCGCCCGAGATGAGCAGCATCGCCTGGTAATTCTTTGGATCCGTGTCGAGAGCGCTTTGCGCATAGGCGATGGCTTTCGGTGAATCGTTCTTCCTTTGAGCCGCGTCGGCGGCCAGGTTCAGCGCCCAGGCTTTGAACTCCGTATCGGCGAACTTAGTCACCAGGTTGTCGACGGCGGCAATCCGCTCATCGGGAGTCTGTGCGCTCTGAACCGCTTTAATCGCGTCTATTTCTTTCTGCGACTTCGGCTTTTGCGCGAACGCAACCGCACCCAAAGTCAACATTGCGGCCACAACGGCCAAAAATCTCTTCCTCATCCGTCCTGCTCCTTAGTTTTTTTTCTTGCCCGGCGCTGCTTCAAGACCCTGCACCGCCGCCTTACGAACCGATTCCGGCACGCCTTCGACAGCCAGGGCCGCCTCATAATGCTTTACCGCTTCATCGCGCCAGCCTTGGGAATCCGCCAAACGGCCGAGATATACCAGGCTCCACGATTTCGTCTCCGCGTCGGGATTCTGTTCCAGAACCACGCGGAACAACTCGTCCGCCTTCTGCGGGTCGCGTTCCAGCACGGCGATCCGCGCCAATCCATAATACGCCTTCGCGTGTAGCGGTTTCTCGTCCGTCTCCTTTAAGCTACGGAGATAAATGTCCTTAGCCCCCGCCAGATCCCGTTTCGTATAGGCTTTTTCGGCGTCATCCAGAGTTTTGGCGACCCCGGTCAGCTCGGGCGGCTTTTCCGCCTCCTTCGTGACTGTTCGAGCTCGTCGTGCCGCGTTCGACGACACAAAATCGATGTGATCCAGCCGTTTCTCTTCGCGCTTCAGGTCGATTCCTTCTACTAACTCGTGGAAAAACAGACGCATGGACTGTTCCTGCTTCTCATAATCGATCAGCCGCTCGGCGAACGCCGGCGTCATGACGAAGCCCTCGCGCAAGGCTTGGTCGATTTCAGCCGGTTTACGGTCGATCCGGCTCTCCACAGCCTTGATTAGGCACTCCGTGGTCAACAGCAGGAAATCGTTCTTGTACTGGTCTTCTAAGACGGGCGATCCCAAGGCGTAATCTGCCAGAGCCTTCTTTGAGTCCACGACTTCCGAATACTTGAAAGGCATGGAATCCAGCAGATAATGCAAATACATGTGCCGGATCTCCTCGATCGGCAGATCCGCAGGATTCAGCTCCTTGGTCCCCAGGTTGGCCACGGGTGTCAAGACGATGAAATAATCGTCGACGTAACTACGCGTTTGCACCTGGTTCGGGGCGCCGAGCAAATCGATAAAGATCTGAAAACGCCGGCCAAATAACCGGCCGTGTCGTTGCGCAGATAGGCGTTAGCCAGCAAGACCGCGTGCGTCACCGGCTCTTGATATTGCGCGATCGCCGCATCATAGGCCGGCTGGACTCGCTTCCAGAGATCCTCCAGATTAGCCTCGCGTGCAAATTCGATCAGCAGAGGCGTGAATCCTTCCAGGGCATCCACATCCTTAGGAATCGCCCCGCTGGCATAGCGATAGCTGAAATCCGGCGGGCCAGTGGTGGTCAGCGCGTAGGAAATGTACTGGCTGAGATCCGCCCGCGGATTCTTGCTTCGATGCCGGTTGACGAAGCGACGCAGCGCGTCCAGGCTCTTTAGATCCTTATCCTTGAAGTAGTCGCGGATCTGCTTGCGCAAGGGGTGATTGGTGGGTGAATCGGCATCCGCGTCGTAGCCCGCCGCGTTGATCGCGACCATCACCGCGAAGATCGATTCGCTCGAATCGAGCTGACCTTGCGGAGTGTTCCGGCCCTGGAACTGCCGGTTCTGAGCCGCGCCGGGAAGGGCGAGCAAGACGGCCAATGGCAGTAAGAGTGTGGCGCGAAGCAAAGATACCTTCTAGTCACCCAGTATATCGAGAGCGGCCTGCAACTCGCTTCGGGCGTGCGGATCCCTCGCGGCTGCGATTCCCCGGCGGTAATACTCGCGCGCGTCGTCCACTCTGCCCAGCTTTTCGAGCGCCTGGCCACCGTGATAATACGCCGCTCCGTATGTCGGATCGGTCTCAAGCACGGCGCCGAAATGGTCCATGGCGCGGCCCAGTTGCCCGGATTTTACATGTTCCATCGCCAGCCCATATCGGACGAAAACATTCGAGGGATTCTCGGCCACCATCTGTTCCAGGATTTCGATGCGCGTAAGTTCCAAGTTAATGTTAGGATACCGCTGTGGCATGCCCGTTTTTCATGCCCGTGGAGTTTATCGCCCCAGAGGGCTGGATTCACGCGCCCCGCCTCCCGTTGGGCGGTATGTATCGCGGAATCTGCTGCACGGGGCCTGAGCCCTTTTCGCCGCCTGAATCGTCGAACGAAGAATTGTGCAACTCGGGTTATGCGCGCGGGCGTTGCGGTCGATTTCCATCAGGTGAAACTGAGGCTATGGGGACTGAAGCCGATGCCGTGCGTTTTTCAACCCTATCCCAGGTCGAAGGCCGTCTGACGCTGATCTATATTCTCGAAAAGAATTATGCTCCGGCCGCGTCGGGGCGGCTCGAATATTGGTTCGCCGAGGCTCGCCTGGAAGGAGACGCCGGCCGAATCTTGGCCAGCCAGGCCAGAGCCTTCGCGGAAAGCTATCTTCGATCTAGTGGAAATACTTCCCGGCCAACGCTGGATCCGCGCTGACGGCCTTGCTCCATACCTGCTTGGCTTCGTCTTCGTTCCCGGCAGCCTTCAGCGTGTGTCCCAGGTTCAACAGCGCGTCGGGAAAGTCGGGCTTCTTATCGATCGCGATCCGATAGCATTCGGCAGCCTGCTGATTCTCGCCTGCCGCTTGCAGCACCAATCCCAGGTTATACGCCAGTTCCAGCGATTTTTCGCCCAGCGACGTCAGTTTCTGATGCAATTCCCACGCCCGTTTATGATCTTTGCGCTCGATCGCGATGGCGGTCAGGGCTCGCAATGCGTCGATGTTCTTCGGCTGAAGGGCGATTACGCGGTTGAAGGTTTCCGATGCGGCATCCAGATCTTCGAATTTCCAGCATGCCAAACCGAGATTGAGCAGAGCCTCCACCCAATCCTTGCGCTTCTTCAGGCAGGTCTCGAAACTGTCCACCGCGCTCGCGTACTCGGCACGCTGTAGTTGCAGGAATCCCAGGCGAAACGCCGCGTCTTCGAAATCGGGTTTCACCGAGACGAGTTTTTCGAAATATTTCTCGGCCTCCTCGGTCTTGCCGTCGCGTTCTACCGCCAGCGCGAGATTCCACAGTGCGCCGGGAAGCTCCGGTTGAGCCGCCAGGACGCGTTCATACGCCCGCCGGGCGCCGGCAATATCGCCGCGCTCCTGCAAGACTGCGCCCAGGTTCGCATTGGCTTCTACAGCATCCGGACGGATGCGGGTGGCTTCGCGATAGGCGTTGCCGGCCTGCTCCAGGCGTCCGGTTTTTTGATAGGCGACCCCCAGGTTGAACCAGCCTTCATATGAATCCGCCGCGACCTTCACCAGTTGAGAGCAATGCTGCGCCGCTGCGCTGTAATCGCCGCGGGAAAGCGCCACGGCGGCCAATCCTTGAAGCGCCTGTCGCGACTGCGGCTTCAGTTTCAAAAGGCGATCCGCGAATTCCTTCACTTTGCCGTCGTCTTTGCGGGTGGTAAATAGCGCGATCAGGTTCGCCAGCAGCTCAGGCGAGTTGGTGTTGGCCGGCAGCAGTTTCCGGTAAAGATCCGCCGCTTCGTCCAGTTTTCCCACCTGATGCAGCGCGACGGCTTTGCCGAACGTCGTCTGATCGTGCGCCGGGCTCTCCTTCAGGCTCGCCTCAAAACATTCGAGCGCCGGGTCGCCTTTGCCCAGTTGCAGCAGGCAAAGCCCGCGCCCCAATTGTGCCTGCCAACGCTTCGGATCGATGGAAATCGCGGTCTCAAAGGACTTCGCGGCTTCTTCGAATTTGCCCTGCCGCTCCAGCGTTAGCCCCAAATTGTAATGAGCCGTGCGATGCCGAGGCTCCAACTCCGCCACTTTGCCGTAATGGCGCGCTGCTTCACCCCAGTTCTGCTGTTCGAATTGCAGATGGCCGAGGCCGGTCGAGACTTCCACCAGATTTTCGCCTGCTTGGAGGGCGCGCTCCAACTCCTTGATCGCGTCCGGAACCTTGCCTTCCGACGCGAGTTTCACGGCTATCCCCAGCGCTGTCGACGCCGCGGGGCGCTGCGGCTTCGCAGGTTCCGGCGCCGCATCGCCGCGCATCAGTCTTTCAATTAAATCGTCGTCGACGAAAAATATGTGTTGGTCGTTGGTTTCCGGCATTCCGAAAAGGCTCCGTTCTTATCTCTTGATCATGAGCGGCACAACATTCACGCCGCCCTTCACCGACTTAGATTCGCCGCGCTCGTTGTATAGCCCGATTCCGCCGGTTTTGATGCGGTCGTCGGTCCATTCGTCCACTTTTTGATCCTGTACATAGGTGGTGAACTGATTGCCCACGGCGTCGAACCGAATCTTGTACAGCGTGTCGATGTGCACCGGCAGCGATAGCGGGAACTGGGCACGAGGCTGCTCCTCGCCATCGATCACTGCGAATCGCACCAGCGCGACGGTCGGGTCGAGCCCCGGCTTCACGATTTCCAGCTTGTTGACGTAGTAGTTCTTAGGATCCTTGGCGCGATAGATCCACCCGAGCGCTTTGTTCTCAATCTGCGCTTCAAAGGACAGGCGATAATCGGTCAAATTCTGGGATGCACGCAGGATCGAAATGTCATGTTGCCGGCGAACGCCTGCTCGGCGCCCCAGTCCGTGATCCAGCCGCCTTCAGACGCTGCCAGCGCCGGCGCGGCTTCCACGACGCGAGGCCCCCCGCTTGCCGCGGTGCCTCCGCCTTTCGACATCATATAGAAGATGCCGCCGATCACCAGCGCGACCAGCAGGCCCGCACCCACTTTTCCGGCCACCGGCAGCTTGCTCCAGAAGCTCCCCGATGCATCCAGTGACAAACTCGGCAATCCGAGGTCGGGTGCTTCATACGGTGCAGCTAACGGTGCGGGCAATGTTTCCTTGGCCGCTGGTTTGACCGGTTCCGGCGTCTTCACGGGGTCCGGCTTGGGCGCAGCTGCCTTAGCGGGTTCCGGCGTGTCCTTGATCACAGGGACCGCGGGCTGAGCGATTTCCGGTTGAGCCTTTTTCTCCAGCTCGACCTTTTCAGGCTCCGGTTTGCGTCCCTTCCCGTTGCCAAAGCGCGGGTCCGGCCGCTTCTTGGGATCCGGTTTGATCAGGACGGATCGCTCCGGCTTTTTCTCGGATTTAGGAGCTTCGGGAACTTCTTTTACCGGCGCAGCGGGTGCAGGTCCCAGCGTCATCACCGGGCGCAATGGCAAGCCGCTCGACCGCGGAATTTGGAGATCGACGCCGCTTGCGACAGCCGACGGAAACACCTGGACCGGTTTGCCTCGGCCCGCCGCGAGCCCGTGCAACGTGAGCGGCAGTGGCTTGGTAGCCACCTCGGGCATTTTCTCGGCGGACTTCTTTTCTTCGACCGGCTTTTCACTAGCGAAAGCCGGACGCGAAGTCGTCCGCATCGGCGAGACCTCGACAGGGCGCGATGACGCCGGCTCAGAGGGCCGCACCAGTGCCGCGTCCAATGGACGCCGGAACATGGGTTTTTGAAAGACGGGCGGCGTGTTTCGGACGACGGAGGCTCGTACCACCGGGCCCTTCGAAAACTCAGGATTCGAAGACTCAGGCTTCGCGGACTCAGGCTTCGCGGACTCAGGCTTCGCGGACTCAGGCTTCGCGGACTCAGGCTTTGCGGACTCAGGCTCCGAAAACTCAGGCTCCAAAGCCACCGGCGCAGGCGATTCTTCCTTTTCCTCGACTTCTGCCGGTTGCTTTATTTCTTCCTTCTTTATTTCTTCGACCGCCGCTTCTATCACCGGCGCGGCGACGGCTTCGGGTTGCGTATCCTCGGCTTGCGTATGAATGACGGGCGCGGCTTCAGCAGCCGGCATGTCTTCGCCACTCTCGTTGTCTTCTAATCCCGTAGTCCTAAACGTCAGCCGAGTCTGGGTCCCCAGTTCGGTCTCGAACGCAAATTCCCGCTCCGGCTCCTGCCATATGGGCGGCGATGCTTGCGGAGGTTGAGGAAGAATCACAATATCCATTGGCTCCTCCGATGATTCGATGATTCCCGTCTCGCCCGACATCTTCATGTCGAACTCGACCAGGGGAGCGCCTCGCACGAACTCGCGTACCTCAAGACGCCCTTCACTTACGCGAGTCGCAAAGTCCATGACACGAATCGACGGCTCAAACAGGACCTGCCCAGCCGGCGCCAGCTCCGTCCCCCAGCCGTTCAAGGTGAGGCTCGGCAAGGTAAGCGTGGACCCGCGCTCGAAGTCGGCTTCGGATCGGGCCATAGCAGTGATGTCCGCCATCGCCGGTACCGGAACCTCCAGCAGGAAGCCCGCAGGCTCGGCTGGCGCGCGATCTTCCTCCGGCTCATCTTCCACTGGTTCAGGTTCAAATTGAGTAATCTGGACGGTTTGCGGAATTGGCTCCTCAGCCACCGCGGCGATCGTTCTGGTCTCCTGCGCCGCCGTGACGGGCACCGGAGCCGCCGCTGGCGGGGGTACCGCTGCCGGCTTATTTTGAATGGATTGAGCAGGTTCCGCCGGTTTCGAGCCGGACTTGGCTTCTTGAGGTTTTGCTTGCAGGAGCCGGTTCAAGGCGAGCTGATTGTATTCTTCCTGATACTGCTGACGGTGAGAATCCGAACAAAATTCCCCGCCGCCCGTCCACCGTTTGAGGAGGGCAAGCTCCTTGCCGCAATACAGACACCGCATGTATGTCTAATCGTCCCTTCCGACCTTATGCTAAAGGGCACTCTTACGGCTTTCTATGCGGTAAAGCACTTATAAATCGGTTTTCAGGCGGAGACCTTAGGGCACCTTAATGAGAAGACCTTAGATCGCCTGTCCGTGGGTCCCAAAACGGAACGCCGAGTCGTCAACGATAGAGCGGGTTGGACGGTTTTCAGCCCGGCAGCGATTTGTGAGCGCGATTGTCATCCCAACCTGAAACTCCCGATTCCGGCCCTACTAAGAAGTAGTGAATTTCCCTGTGGACCTGGATTAAAGTTATTTCCCTACCTGACGATTAGATGTTTGCTCAACGAACACGCTTATCGTGCAGAAAGCGTGCGACGAGATAGGTCTGAAACCAGGGAGGCCGTATGGCGAAAGGTGAAGCGCTCAAGAGTCACATAGAGGCATTGCGGAGCGCAATTCCGGAATTGAAAGGCGTGCTGCTGGCATCCAACGAGGGATTGCCCATCGCCCACTCTTTATCTAATGGAGCGGACCCGAACCGCGTCGCAGCCATGGCTGCCGCCGCGTCCAGTCTGGGCCGCCGTATCAGCGAAAGCATGAGCTCGGGGACGCTGGGCGAAGTGTCCATCCAAGCCGAAGAAGGCGCTCTATTCGTCTATTCGGCGGGATCGAAGGCGGTGCTGGCCGTGATGAGCCCGCAAGGCGGCAACGCCGGACTGATCCACATCGAAGCGCGCTCGGCCGCGAAAGACATCGCCGACCTGTTCTAAGTTTGTCCTAAATTTTCCTCGGTCTTCGGCGCGGGTTGGATCGAAGCGAGCCCCTGGATCACGCGCCGAGCCGCCGCCCTGCCCACGACTTCCCGCAAGTCGGCTTCCCGCGCCTGACGAACTCGCTCCAGGCTGCCGAAGTGGCGCAGAAGTTTCGCCACGGTCTTCTCGCCGACCCCTGGAATGAGCCCGAGCTCGCTTTGCAGCCGGCTCGCATTGCGGCGCGTCCTATGGAAAGTCACCGCGAATCGATGGGCTTCATCTCGCACCATCTGGACCAGATGCAGCACTGGCGAGAACTTATCCAGGATAATCGGCTCGTCTTCCTGGCCGTATACGTAAATCCACTCTTCGCGCTTGGCGATCGACGCGAGCGGCTGATCGGTGATCCCCAAAGCTTCGAGCGCGCCCGCCGCCGCGTGCAATTGGCCCAATCCTCCGTCGACCAGAACCAGCCCGGGCCGCTCCGCGTCTTCTTCCTTCAACCGGCCGTAGCGCCGCGTGATCACCTCGCGCATGGACGCGAAATCGTCGTTGCCTTCGACCGTCCGGATGATAAATTTCCGGTAATCCGACTTCTTCATCCGCCCGTCTTCCCACACCACCATGCTCGCGACTTTGTCGGTCCCCTGGATGTGCGAAATATCGAAGCATTCGATGCGCTTTGGAGCTTCTCCAGGCCCAGCGCGTCCTGCAAAGCTTCCTGAATCGCTTTCGAAGACGGCTTAACGACACGAAAACGCTGCTCGAAACTGTGCTTCGCGTTCGATTCCACCAAGTCGATCATCGCCTTTTTTTGCCCGCGCTGCGGCGTGTGAGATCTCCACTTTGCGGCCACGCTTCTCCGATAGCAATTCTTCCAGCACGGCGCAATCCTCAAATTCCACCGGTACGTGGATCGTTGCCGGGAATGTAAGGATCATCCAGATAAACCTGCTTCAGCAGGGAAGAAAAGAATTCCGGCGGCTCGAACTCCATGCTGGTCTTCCCAGAAGAATTCCCGCCGGTCCACAATGTGGCCGCCCCGCAGGTGAAACAGATTCACCGCGACCATGCGGAGGCTCGGCGTAGTACGCGAAGATGTCGGTGTCGTTGCCCTCGGCCGCGGCCATCTTCTGCCTTTCGCCCATTTCCTCGACGGTTCCAGCAGCTCATGCAGCGCGGACGCTTCCTCATAACGCTGTCCGCGCTCAACGCGGCGATCCTCGCCCCCGCAGTTCGCGGGCCAGATCCTTATGCCGCCCCTCCAGAAACAGTTTGGTCCTGCGCGCACCGCCTCGGCGTATTCTCTCGTCGGTGGTCAGATCCATCACGCAGGGCCCGAGGCATCGATGGATATGGATACTCGAGGCACGGATGCGAGTGTTTCCGCGTCAAATCCACATTGCACGACGGCACCAGGAAATGCCGGTGAATGAAATGCACCAGCCGGTGCGCCAGGTTGCCCGGAAAATACGGCCCGTAGTAAGTGGAGCCATCTTTTTTCAACCGCCGCGTCACGTACACCCGCGGATACGGCTCGCCGCGTCAGCTTGATATACGGATACGTCTTGTCGTCGCGCAACAGGATGTTATAGCGCGGCTTCCACTGCTTGATCAGGTTATTTTCGAGCGCCAGCGCCTCTTTTTCGTTATCGACCTGGATAAAATCGATCTCGCGAGCCTCGCCGATCAGGGTCCCGGTCTTGATGTCGGCCAGCCGGTCGTCATTGAAGTAGCTGCGAACCCGGCTGCGCAGATTCTTAGCCTTACCGACGTAGATGACGTTCCCGTGCTGGTCCTTGTAGAGATACACTCCCGGCGTCAGCGGAAGTTCGCCGGCCCGTGTGCGGAGCTGGAGGTAGACTTCGATGTCTCCATTTTCCCACGCAGGTCAAACGATGGACCGGTTGGGTATGGGCTGAGCGGTGGGCGACCAATATCCACCGCATGCTGCGCATGGCGGCTCACGCAATCTCTATTTTCCTACGCAGGTCAAAGGTACACCCCCGAGCCGCCATGCGCAGCATGCGGACGGAGGTGAACATGGTTGACCGTGCCCTGTTCAATCTATACTGAAGTTGTGGTGCGAGTCCTTGCTGCCGCTTGTTTTCTCAGTTGTGTGTTAAGCGCACAGCAACCCCCGCCACCCAAAAGGCCACCCCGCCCGCTGCCAAGGAAGAGGAGCCTCCCGAAGAGGACGAATCCCAAACCCAAGGAATACACGTTAAATCCCCTTGAAGCCGAGCGCAACATCACTGCCGGGCTTTTCTACTTCAAGAAGAACAACTATCGAGCCGCCGCCCGCCGCTTCGAAGAGGCGAGTAAATGGGACCCAGGCTCAGCCGAGGCATTCTTGAGACTCGGAGAAGCCGACGAGAAGCTCCGCAATCGCGATGGAGCTCGCGAGGCGTATACGAAGTACCTGGAGTTGGTTCCGGAGGCGAAGAACGCGGCTGAAGTGAAGAAGAAGCTCGCCAAGCTGCCGCCCGCGCAAGCCAAATGAACCTAAAACGGTATTCAGTAATCATCGAACCGACGAGTACGGGATACTCTGCCTACTCGCCGGATGTTGGCGGCTGCGCCGCTGCCTGCGATACCGAGGAAGAAACGCGTCTGAACTTTCAGGACGCTCTGGCTGCGCATTTTGATACTGGTCGTGAACTCGGCGTGCCGATCCAAGAGCCACAAAAATCCGTCGCTTACGTCGAAATCGCCATTTAGATCCCGCGCAAGCAGTCCCGTAAACGAGACAACTCAGAGCAGGTCTCTCTCGAACGACTTAAGACCAAAGAGACTCATTTCTATTGCGCACAACGGTAAACGACTTAAAGGCTAGGCGAGCCTTAAAAACTCGAACCTCTGGCGCAAGGGTCCCAAGAACCGCCGCGATTTCGCTACGCGCAATATTCGAGCGTGCCCCCGCGATCACCTGCGTCAACCGCAGCCGAGGCGAGAAGTCCGCGAAATACAGGCCGGTCGAAGGATCTTTATCCGTAAGGCTCACGAAACAACGCACTTCGTGCTCGTATCGCCAATGAGCATACTTCGTCGTGAGAAAACGAAGCATTGTCTCCTCATCGGTAGACCCCGTGGCAATCAAGCGGTCAGCTTCTTTGGCTAGCCGCTTGGCGGTGTAGTGCACTGGACAGGTAATTTCGTCGTCAACGTCCAGGCCTAGGCATAATCCGCGATGCTTATCTGCGTAATGGCCCCACTGCACCGGATTCGACCACGCCTTGCTGAAACACAAAATTCCCCTCTCATTGGCGACTTGCTCCTTCATTTCGTTGAATGCACTCCGTAAAGCCCTATTAGACAGTTCGATGCTCAAGAGCTCGAAGGGATCGTTCAGCTCGTTGAGCCGTGAAATTTTTAACCTTCGTTTTTCGATGTCTTGCAGTCCGTAGGTTCGATCCAAGAAGTGAAACAATCGCACAATTGTCCTAACCGCCTTTGGTCACGATTATCACACCGTTTCCGGCCGATAAGCCGTCATGCTCCGATTCGACAACTGACGCACCGATCCATTGTTAGAATCATGACTAGGCTATGCGCAATGCAATCGAGAGGACCCGGTCAGTGCTGGGAGGCAAGCCGGTAATTCATGATACGCGAATCTCAGTCGAGCTCATTCTACGTAAGCTCTCCGAGGGCGCCACTGCTGAGGATCTTCTCGACGCCTATCCGACGCTCACGAAAGCCGACATTCAATCCTGCCTCGCCTACGCCGCTGACGTGATCGCTCACCACGATATCTAGCGTGCATCCCTCGATGCCGTCGAATAACACATCCCGTGCGAGGATGGAATCGATGATGCGTCTGTTCCTGCTCAGCGCCGCCGCCCTCTTCGCCCAACCCGCGAATTGGCCACGCGCGCTCGAAGCCGACGTCAAGGCTGGTGCCTGGGGAGCCGCCGGGCGCGTCGGTCAAGCGACCGTCGACGAAATAGACGCCGGCCGGCATGTTTGCCCGATTCGCCGATGCCGCGGACGAAGCCAAGGTCCGTCGCTTGTATGCCGAGGCGCTCGATCATCTGAACAATCCCCTTGAGGCGCAGAAGCAGCGATGTCTTGCGGAGTCGGGCCCTGGCTGTTCGGCTCAGTCGGCCATTCAGAAGAACCGGCGTATGGCCAATCTCAAAGCCTGCCTTCTTGCGACCCAGGTAAAAGAAACCGCGTCTCCCCTGCCGTTCGAACAGGAAGGAAAAGTGCTAGTGGTCGCGTTCTGGGCCACGTGGTGCGCGCCTTGTACTCGGGAACTCGAACTATTACGTGGTTATCGCAATCCGGGGACAAAAGTGCTCCCAATCGATGTCGACACACTAAACCCCTCTGTAAAGACCCGTTTCGTCCTCCCCGAATCGCTCGAAGGGCCTGAAATTCCGCAGCTTTACGTGTTTGACCGGGCCTGCAACATCCGCTTCCATACCCGCGGATTTGACGACGACGGGTTTTTCCTCCAGAAATTGGACTGGATGGCCGATGCCGCACTCAAATGAGCCGGTGTTAAACTGGAACCAGTTATGAGTTCGCTTTCGCCACGGCTGCAAGTTCGGGTCCAGCAAAAGCAAATCCTCACGCCTGGCCTAGTCCAGATGGTGAGCCTGCTCCAACTCAACCGGCTGGAGCTTAAAGAGATGATCTCGGCCGAGATCGCTCAAAACCCGGTGCTCGAAGAGGCGCAGGACGGCGTCGAGGAATTATCGCCCGAAGAATTGCAACCGCTGCTTGAAGCGGAGCGCCTGGCGGAGCCGGCGGATCAGTCGATTCTCGAAGTCACTGGCGGTCAATCCGATGGCGATTCGCCTGAGGCTGACGCGGCCGAAGTCGCGGATGCGGCACTCGGCAATCCTGAACCGGCCACCCTGGAAGGGATGACCGAAATGGCTCCGGCCACGGATGCGCCGGAAGTGCTGGAACAGAAATCGACCGATCCTTTCGACGAGATCGATTTCGACACCTATTTTGACGAGTATCTCGACCCCGGTTACAAGAGCCCGGCGTCGGAGAATATCGAAAAGCCCTCCTTCGAAACGTTTCTTTCGTCTCCAGTTACGTTAAGCGATCATTTGCATTCGCAGCTTGCGCTGGTCGCGCTGACCGAGGAAGTTCGCGACGCGGCGGAGACGATCATCGGCAATTTGAACGAGAACGGCTACTTGATGCTGGGCCAGGAGGAGCTGGCGACGTCCGGTAATCATAAGCCGGCCGATGTGACGGAAGCACTTCGCGTGGTCCACACGCTAGACCCGGCGGGAGTGGGGGCGGCCGATCTGCGCGAATGCCTGCTGCTGCAGCTCGAGAGCCGCGGCGGCAAGGGCGGCGTCGCGTGGCAGGTAGTTTTCAATCATCTGAAGCAAGTTGAGTTGCGGCAGCCGAAAGAACTGGCTCGCCTGCTGCATCGGCCGCTGGAGCATATCCAGATCGCCATCGACGTGATCAAGCATCTGGATCCGCGTCCCGGCCTGCGCTACTCGGGTCCCGGCGCCCGGCAAGTGGAGCCGGACGTCTACATATCGAAGGACGGCGACGATTACCTGATCGGGGTCAACGACGACGATATCCCGGCCCTGCGGCTGAACCCCCAGTATCGAAAGATGCTCGACCGCGACAAGGAACCGAATCGCGACGTTCGGAATTACGTCAAAGAGCGCTACGCTTCCGCGATCCAGTTGATGAAGAACATCGAGCAGCGCAAGCAGACCATTCTGAAGGTATGCCAGAGCGTGGTGCGGCGGCAGATGGATTTTCTGGAGCACGGCATCGATTTTCTGAAGCCGATGATGATTAAGGAGATCGCCGAAGAGATCGGCGTGCATCCATCCACGGTAAGCCGGGCCGTGTCGAATAAATACGCGCACACGCCGCAGGGCGTCTACGAATTGCGATATTTCTTTTCAGAGGCCGTGCAAGGGCCGAGCGGCGGCGCCACTCCGCTGCTGATTCTGAAACGCAGAGTTAAAAAGATGATCGATGAGGAGGATTCCGCGCATCCCCTTACAGACGAGCAAATTACGGATCGTCTGCAAGCCGAAGGAATCCAGGTGACCCGCCGCACAGTCGCCAAGTATCGCGAAGATATGCGGATTCCGTCGACACATCAACGGCGCATCCGCGCTTAACGGAGGTCAAAAATGAAAGTCAGCTATCGCGGAATTCAGGGCGAATTGCCCCCGAAAGTCCAGGAGAAGCTGGACGTGAAGTTCGCCAAGCTATCGAAGTTGCTGGAGAAACGAGGAGAGAAAGAAGCGCACGTAGTGATCACGTCGGAGCGCCATCTCCATCATGCCGAAATCACCCTCCAATTCTACGATCATCAATTCGTCGGTCTCGGTTCCGGCGATGATTTGGAAACCGCGGTGAGCGGAGCGATCGAGAAGCTGGAAACGCAGGCCGTGAAGGAAGGTGCCAAGCGGCGTGCTAAGGCTCGTCGTTCCGATTCGCCTGACCTGGAAGAAACGGAGTCGGCGCCGGCTGCAAACGGATCGAAGCCCGAATCGAAGCCGGCTAAAAACGGTCGTGTGTTTCGCGTCAATCACACCAAGGGGAATAAGCCGATCACGCTTGAAGAGGCGCTGCTTGAAATGGAAGGCGATCGCGACTATGTGGTCTATCGCGATGCCGACAAACAATGCCTTTCAGTTCTGGTGCGCCGGCGGGACGGCAATTTCGATCTAATCGAATCTTGATGGCCCAGAAGCCCGCGGTCCACAGCTCGCCGACGGAACTGGTGATTATCACCGGGCTCAGCGGCTCCGGCAAAGGCACTGCGCTGAAGGCTTTAGAGGATCTGGGGTATTATGCGGTCGACAATTTACCCATCGATCTGATTCCCAAATTCGCCGAGCTGATCCGAGAGGCCCACAACATCCGGCGGGCGGCGCTGGTGGTGGATATCCGCGAAGGCGAGGCGTTGGAGAAGTTTCCGGCACTGTTCAAACGAATCGGACGCCGGGTTCCCACGCGGCTCCTCTTCCTCGAAGCCGACGACTCCGCGCTGGTCCGCCGCTTCAGTGAAACGCGCCGGCCGCATCCGCTCGGGATCGGGCAGAGCGTCACGGCCAGCGTTCGCCGTGAACGCGAGCGGCTGGGGCCGATCCGCCGGCTGGCCGATCCCATCATCAACACGACCAAATTCAATGTCCATGAGCTGCGGGAGACCATCCACAACACCTTCGGCACCGCCGGCAGCGGCTCGAAAATCCTGGTGCAGGTGACCAGTTTCGGCTATCGTCACGGCGTGCCGCCCGATAGCGATCTGGTGTTCGATGTGCGTTTTCTTCCGAATCCGAACTATATTCCGGCGTTCAAGAATCTTACCGGGAAGAATCCCGGGGTGGCGCGATACATACGCTCGTTTCCGCAGACGAAGGAGTTTATTGAGCGTATCTCGGATCTGCTGATCTACCTGATTCCGCACTATATCGAGGAAGGCAAGAGTTACCTGACTATCTCGTTCGGCTGCACAGGCGGGCATCATCGCAGCGTTCTGATCGCCGCCGAAATCCGCAAGAACCTGGCGGCGGCGGGATTCCGGGTCAAAGAAACGCACCGGGACGCGAAGAAGGCGTAATGATTCGCGGCGATATCGGCCGGCGTGAGTGGCTGGAAGCCAACGGTACCGGCGCCTTCGCGATGGGCACCGTAGAGGGCATTAATACGCGCCGCTACCACGGGTTGCTGGTGGCATCCCTGCAGCCCCCCGTTGACCGCTACGTTCTGTTGTCTCGCGTCGAGGAAGAAGTAAACGGATCCGCGCTGGGAGCTTGCCAATATCCCGGGACCATTACGCCGCGCGGCTTCGATCTGCTCCAGGATTTTCAGGACGATCCGTGCGCGACCTGGCGATTCAGCGTCGACGGAGTGACTCTAGAGAAGCAGGTGTATCTAATTCCTGGCCGGCAAGCCGTGGTGATCCGCTATCGGGCGAACGGCGCGGTGACTCTGCGGGTGAGGCCGTTTCTGGCTTATCGGGACTATCACTCTCTGGGTCACAAGCGCGACGATGTCTTTGGCTCGCTTCCTCGTCTGGATTTTCATCATGAAGGCCGGTTTGAAGAGAGCGCCGACTGGTATTACAACGTCGAATATCTGACAGAACTCGACCGGGGCCTCGATTTTAGGGAGGATTTGTACACCCCCGGAGTGATCGTGCTCGACGTGAAATCCGAGTGGACCCCGATCTGCGCCTCGATCGACGGGGCTGATTATGCGGAGCCGAGTCCGCGGGAGAACCCTTTTCTGGTCCACCGCGCGGATGGAGTTCCGACCATCATCGCGGGCTATCCGTGGTTCACGGATTGGGGTCGAGACACGATGATCAGCCTGCCGGGGCTATTGATCGCGCCGGGAAAGCTGGACGTCGCTCGCCAGATCATCGAAGGCTTTCTGGCGCACACGGAACAGGGCGTCATTCCCAATCGCTTCCCTGATTCCGGTGAAACTCCCGAGTACAATACCGCCGACGCGACACTGTGGATGTTCCAAGCCATGCGCGCCTGGCTGGAGGCCGGAGGCGAGCGAAGTTTCCTGCGCGGGACGTTTTATCCAGCAGCCAAAGAGATCATCGCGTGGCATCGGCGAGGAACCTTTTTCAACATTGGCGTGGATCCGGAGGATCACTTGCTCCACGCAGGCGCGCCCGGCACGCAGCTTACCTGGATGGATGCCAGAGTCGGCGATTGGGTGGTGACGCCGCGTCACGGGAAGCCGGTGGAGATCAATGGACTGTGGCATAAGGCGCTGTGTCTAATGGCGGACTGGGCCGATGAAATTGGTGAAGACACGGATTACCGCCGCGAGGCTGGCCTGGTTCAATCGAGCTTCCGTGAAAAGTTCTGGAACGCGCAACGCGGCTGCCTCTATGACGTACTGACGGATCGCGGACCGGTCACGAAACTGCGCCCGAACCAGATCTTCGCGGTAAGCCTGCTTAATCGCGAACAGCAGCAGAGTGTGGTTCGAGTGGTCGAGAGGGAATTGCTGACGCCGGTGGGGCTGCGAACACTGGAACGCGGCGATCCCGATTACAAGCCTCGCTATCAGGGTTCGCCGGTTGAGCGCGATGGAGCCTATCATCAGGGAACGGTGTGGCCGTGGCTGTTGGGGCCCTTCATCGATGCTTATCTACTGGCATTTCCCGAAGGCCTCGACTATTGCCGCGGCTTGATGGAAGGCCTGGAAGCGGCGGCGGCCGGTGAGGGATGCATCGGGTCCATCGCGGAAATCTACGATGGCGATGAACCGAGGAGGCCGCGAGGCTGTCCGGCGCAAGCCTGGAGTGTCGCCGAGATGGCTCGAGTCAAAGCGGCGTATTGGCCACCCATCGCCTGAGCTCTTAGTGTCGAAACTCGATCTGTCGAAGGTGACATTGCGGCCTGAATCTCTTGCCGCTCAGGTCATTAGGTGTTAGGATCACGTTAATGTCCACTGAACAGATCCTCTCACTTCTGATCGCTGAGCGCGATCGCCTGAGTAACGCCATCGATGCCCTGCAAGGGGGCTCAAAGCGTCGTGGCCGTCCGCCAGGCCGCACCCCTTCCGCGCCTGCCGCAGCCTCTCCTTCGGCTCCGGCTACTGTCGCTGCCGCGCCTAAAAAAAGGAAGCGTAAAGCGCTAACTGCTGCGCAGAAGAAAGCTCATTCGGACCGCATGAAGGCATTCTGGGCGGAGCGCAGGAAGCAACCCGCCAAGAAGAAAGCCTAGATTCTCGCCCGAGTTGGCCGAAAAGCACCAGCGCGGTGGATTTCGACCGAGTTTCATGGTTGGTTAGTGTAGTATTTTCAGCACGTTAAGAATGGTGAGGCACGTGCAATAGAAGCTCCTGTATGAGGGCTTCTATGAACAGGATTTTAATCAACCCATTTCGATATGGCGTGGCGGTAGCTGTGCTGGCCTCTTCCGGCCTGGTAAGGGCGCAAGAGCCGCAGCAGGCTCCTCCTCCACCCGCTCCACAAGCGACAAATCAGCAGGATCCAAATGGCGGATGGCGCCGGATTGGCGATAGCAACCCCGCACCGGCTCCGGGCCCGAACGATCCTATGCCTCCGCAGGGGCCTCCAGCGGCCGCTGTTCCTCCCCAATTGACAATCAAACCGGGAACGTATGTGACGGTCCGGCTCAATCAGCCGCTTTCATCGGACAAGAATCAGGTGGGTGACGCCTTCTCCGCGACGCTGGTTCGACCGGTAGTAGTGGATGGCGTGATCGTTGCAGAACGCGGTCAGACTCTGGGCGGGCGCGTATCCGAAGCCCAAAAGGCTGGTAAGGTCTCCGGCGTTTCACGGCTTGGACTGCAGTTGACCGATCTTCCGGTGGTTGATGGTCAGCAAGTTCCCATTCAGACCACTCTATTTCAGCCGGCTGGGACCCACGTCCCAGGGCCGCGATGCTGCTGCGATCGGGCTAACCACTGGCGCAGGTGCCGCAATCGGCGCTGGCGTCGGAGGCGCAGGCGGCGCGGCAGTGGGCGCGGGCGCCGGACTGCTGGTCAGCACGGTCGGCGTGCTATTCACCCGCGGGCATCCGACCATTATGTATCCCGAATCGGTCCTGACGTTCCGAATCGAGCAACCGGTTTCGATTTCGACTGAACATGCACAGGCTGCGTTCCGATATGTCAGCCGCAACGACTATCAAGCGGGCGTCGCGCCGCAGATGCAAGGCAGGCCGGGGCCGGGTTATGGCGCGGGCTACGTAGCTGCACCGTATCCCTACGGTTATGGCTATCCCTACCCTTATTACGGCTACCCCTATTGGGGCCCCTCGCTCTACGGCGGGATCTACTTCGGAGGCCCACGCTTCTACGGCAGGCGTTGGCGCTAAGTTTTGTTCAGTGGTGTGAACTCCGTGGGACAGGCTTCCTGAAGGCCTGTCCCAATTTTTTTGCTCAGAACGAGAAGCCCAGTTCTGCCTCGTAAGTTCGCGGTGTCACGAAATGCGTGCCGCTGAAGGTGGACAGGAAATTATAGAGCGCCACATCATTCGTCAGGTTGGTGATGGTGAACTGGAGTTTCACCTTGAAGCGTTCCCGCGTGTAAAGTGTGTCGGTCCCGAAGCCCAGATCCAAGAGATTGCGCGGAGAGACGCGCGGGGGATTGTGGTCGGGGTTGTAGGTCCCCGGCGCGGGAATTACCAGACGCGCGGCTCCGAAGTTTGACGAATTGCAGGCCGTGATGGGGTGATTCAACGCCGCCGTCTGGCTGCCGCAAAAGAATCCGATGGTGGCTTGCTGATCGGCCGTCAAGGCGAGCATATCGGCCAGATCGGTGACGGCTCCCGCGACTTCTCCGCTATCGAATCTCCAGGTAAGCGCGATCCACGGTTTTTTCTTCATGGGCGCTTCGTAGCGAAGATAAGTGGTCTGCTGAAAGGCCTGGTCATGGTCGATGCGAAAGACGCTGGTATTCACGGGCGAGTTGAAAATCAGCCCGCCGGATTCCGGCGGAAAATAGCGGGCGCGTGTGTGGCCGAACGAAACAAAGCCGCTGAAGCCATGGGTATTGGTCAGATTCAAGCGTCCTGACACACCGTCGTTTTTCGACTTGTACCAGGTGATCGGAAAGACCAGGGGCGTGTTGAGCAGCGTGTCGAAGTCGAAAGCGCTGTGCGTATATTTCCAGAAATAATCGGCCTGAAATACGAGTTTCTTTCCGATCGCCTGTTCAAAACCGGCGTTGTATTGATCGCGCCGGCCGGGCTTTAGAGATGCGTTTCCAAAGGCGCCAAATGGATTCTGTCCAAGGCCGCCGATTCCGGTGGAGCTCGACAGGATCAGATTCTCGTTGTACGGAGTCTCAAGGGTATGCGAATAGCCGATGCGCAGCACCGTGCCTGTCCGCTTGATGTGATACGCGGCACCGCCGCGCGGCTCGAATCCGGTCGCGTCTGTAAGTCCGTGATAAACATCGACCCGGACGCCGCCGTTCAACGTAAGACTGCCCAGCGTCAATGAGTCCTGCGCATACCACGCGTACTCATCGATATTCGCGTTGCCCAGAAAATTCAGATATTGACCGCCTTCGGTCAGATCGTAGGGGACCAATCCGGGCTGGGTGGTTGGATCGACAAAACCCGTCTGGGTGATGGCGAAGTTGAAGTCTTCGTGAATCGCCGTACGCTCGATTTGAATGCCGGTCTTGAAATTGTTTTTCCCTTCGACCCATGAAAGGTCGCCGCGGGTACCGAAGTTCTTCAGCCAGCGCTTCTCGCCGATGGTCGCCGGCAGGTCGGCGAAAGGATTGTCGCTGGGATAGTAATTGATGAAATCCTCACGTATGAAAGGATTCCAGGTCATGACTACCGACGAATTGAAAGTATGGACCCAATTCGGCGCGATGCTGAAGGTTTGCGACAGCTGGCGCTGGTCCTGTCCAGCGGATTGCTGATCGTACGTGTTCGGAATTTGGAACCAGTTGCGCGCCAGGAAAAAATTAACGTGCGTGGAATCGTTCTGTCCCGGCGCATAATCCACGCGGGTGAAGAAAGTCTCGGTATTCCCAATGTCGTGCATTGGATCGAATTCCGGCGTGTCCAGGAAACGGCCGGTTCGCGAGGAATTCGCCGCCATGAAGACGCCAAACTTCGGCGTGCCGAACCCGTAGTCGAAATCCTCGCCGTAGGAGCCGAAGGTTCCGTAGTGAAGCAGGAGCTCGCCAAAGGGATGATCGACGCCGAGGCCGGATCGGGTAACGGCAGAGGCCACCAGGCTGGTCTTGTCGCCAAACTCCGCGTTGGGCGTGGACGTGGTGAGCTCCATTGACTGAATCGCATTCATCGGGATCTGCGTCGAGAATTGCTTCGACTGCTGATCGGTAATAGGCTGGCCATCCACGTATAGCGAGCTTTGCGCATGGTCGCCCAGCGGATGATAGAAGCCATTGGAATCGGCGACCACGCCCGGGCTCGAAAGCGTGATCATATCCGCCATGCCGGAGCCAGCCGAGAGCGGAAGTTTCTGGAACAGGCTCTGATCCATGTTGGTGTGGGCGGAGGCCACGTTTTCGATCAGATCCTGGGAGGTCGCCTCCACTTGGACTTGCGTGGTCGCTCCAGCGATGTTCAAGATGAAGTTGAGGTTCACAGGTACGGGGCTGCGCACCTCGGCGTCCTGAGCTTTAGGGCTGAACCCATTCGCGGTGACCTGCACGTGGTAAGGATTCGGAGGCACGTTGCGAAATGCGAACGCGCCGTCCTGACCCGTCGTCATCGATCGTTTGTAGCCCGAAACCGGATTGGACATCTCGACGACCGCGCCGGGGATGGAGGCGCCTGTAGGATCAGTAACGTTTCCGGTAATCGTCCCGGACCCGGTGGATACTTGTGCAACGGAGGCTGGTACGGCCAGGCAAAGCAGCAGAAAAATGCGCGAGCTCATGTAGACTAGATGATCGGCGAGGCTTTCGCAAACGGCTATCTTATTCGGATGATCGGGCCGAGGGTGGAGATGAGTGGACTGATTCAGGCGATGAGCGGGCCTACCAATGCGACTGCTCGCGGATGGAGCTAGCCAGCCGCTTACTCACGATGGCTTCAAAGCCGTTCGACATCTTCAAGAGCCATCGCTTGCTGGAAAGAGGCGAGATCCGTCGAATGTGATCCGTGTTGATCAACGTGCTTCGGTGGATGCGGCGGAAGCGTGGCGGCTCAAGCTTTTCTTCAATCTTCTTCAGCGGCCCGTCGCCCAAATATCGCTGCGTCGCGGTCACGATGTGCACCAGTTCGCCGTCGGCCTGAAAAGCGATGATCTCGGCGGGATCGAGCAGATAGAGATCGGTTCCACGGCGGCCCACAATTTTTCGGGGCAGAACCGCCGGTTCGGTAGCGGATGGCGGCACGCCTTTCAGCTGCCGTTCAGCTTTAATAATCGCCTTTTCCAGACGCTCCCGCCGGACCGGCTTGAGCAGATAATCGACGGCGTCGAGCTCGAACGCTTCCAGGGCATGCCGCTCATAAGCGGTCACGAAGATGATCACCGGCCGGCGGTCGCCGCGAAGCTTTCTAGCCACCGCCAAACCATCCAGCTCCGGCATCTGCAAATCCAGTAGAACGACGTCAGGCTTGGTCTCGAAGATGCGAGCCAGCGTTTCAGCGCCGGTGGAAGCCTCTCCGGAAATTTCGTGCGACGGCATCGACTCCACGTGTTCCCGCAGGATTTGGCGGGCGATCGGCTCGTCATCGGCGATCAGGATTCTCACAATGCCGCCTCGGCGGGGCGCGCCACGATCATCGCCGTTGCGGGGACGAAGAAAGAAACGGAGCTGCCGCCGCTGTTGGATAGAATCTGCAATCTCGCTTCGACTCCATAGCAGAGTTGCAGGCGCCGGGTGACGTTGTCGAGTCCGACGCCTTTCGATCCGTCGTGGTCCACGAAGCCCCCGCCGGTATCGCTAATGGTAACCTGCAGCGCTCCGTGCGAATCGAAACGGGCGTCGAGACGCACCAGGCCGCCTCCGGGCTTGGGAGCGATCGCGTGCTTGACCGCGTTTTCGACCAGCGGCTGGATAGAAAGAATCGGGATGGGCGCGAGCATCGCTTCAGGCTCGACGTCGATTTCGACGCGCAGCTTGTCGCCCAGGCGCAGGCGCTCCACTTCGAGGTACGCCTTCACGATATGCAGCTCCTCCTCGAGCGGGAGAAATGATTTCGATGTCTCGAGAAAATAACGAAAGATGTCGGCCAAGTTAAGAACCGTGTCGCGAGCGCCCTTCGCTTCGCGCGGGATGATGCCATAAAGCGTGTTCAGGGCGTTGAACAGAAAATGCGGGTGGATCTGAGATTGCAGGGCTCGGAGCTCGGCCTGGGCCACCAGTCGGCGCATTTCAGATTCCCGATACTGTTCTACTTGTTCGACCACCTGTCCCGCTGCGCGGCCCAAGGCCTGCAAGTCTTCGCTAAGATATCGCCGGCCTCCGCTGCGCCGCCCGAGGAGAACGTGCTGTCCCCCGCCGGAAGGAATTCGAATGGGAACGATGGCCTCTATGCCGCGCTGTTCAAGCGACGCGCGTTCCTTGGAACGATTCGAGGCGAGCTCGGACACCAGCACCGGCCGGCGCAAATCGAGGTCGACCAGGTTGGCGTCATCGACGACGGTAGCGTCGGCGCCCATGAATTGTCCCAGCCGGCGGGCGGCGTTTCCAAGATACGCGCGCTCATCGCGGACGGGAGTCTTCAGTTGATCGATGAGCGCATCGCGATCCGGGCGGCGGAACACCATGTGTGTCAGGATGGTTTGCAATTTTCCCCGCATGATGGCGAAGAGAACCAGGTACAGGCACATTCCCGCCAGCAGCAGCGCCTGAATAAACGGACTCAGCGGGCGCGAAAACGGATCGAACCGCCAGGCTTCCACCGCGCCGAACGTAAATAGAGCGGCCAGAAGCACATTGGCAAGAAATCGCGAGAATGCGTCAAGCAGGACGAAGCGATAATCCTGCATCAGGACCAGCAGCGCCAGCGGAATCGCGGCGTGATGAAACGCGAGCTCGCGGGACCAGACAGGCGTCCCCGGCTCACCACGCAGATGCACGAAAGACATCGCGAGCAGGAACAGAGACATGGTTCCGAACAGCCGCGACGTCATCGCCCCGCGGTTTTGATCGCGAGAGGCCAGAACACCCGCCGCGGCGATACAAGTGAGGACTCCATAGCCGATGGTGATCAGCGCGAGACCCAGCCGGTGGTATTTCGTACTCTCGCGAAACAGCTCCATGACGTGCAGCACAATGGTCACCGCGCTGAGGCCGTAGCCCAGGCGCACCAGGACGCGGAAACGGTCCCGCAGGCACAGGTCGAAGAGTACGGCCGGAAGCAGGCTGAGCACGGAAAATCCGATGGCGATGGTCACGTTGGTGAACGTGCCCGCGGCTGCGTTGGTCGCCAGGACGACCAGCGACGCGAGGTTCCAAAGCAGGGCCAGCCCGGCCGCCAGCATCGATTTAGTGCTGCCGTAGAGGCGGCGTGCGGCGCGGTCCTGAATCAGCAAATACAAAAAAATGCCAAAAATCAGTACACCCGCGGAGTGGCCAAGCGCGTTGACCAGCAGGGACTCGTTCACGCTCCAATCATATACTGACGCTAGTTGCAGACGCGGCGGCTGATTCTAACGGCCAAGTCTTTGGATCGCAGAATGGCCTCCGGAGCAGGCAGGTCGCGAGGCGAAGCCGCGTAGTCGCTCCACACGGCGACCCACTCGGTGCAGGTATCGGACGACGGGACCAGGCGGTCGCGATCGAAGCGCGAATGGATCAGTGTGCGCTGATAATCTGGCGGAGACATGTCCGCATCGGCCAGATTGCGTATGGCTGCGGCATAACCGGCCTCGCCTCCGGTTTCACGGGCGCGTTGAAGATAAAATTCGAACGTGTGAGGCGGCCACGGCGGAGAAAGGATCAAAGCACGCTGGCCGGGGTCGAGCGAATGGTCGAAGAACTTGGCGAGCCGATAGCTGAGTTGCAGGCGCGGATCGGCAGCTTCGGTGGCCACCAAGCGGTAAGCCCCCCAGGATCCGAAAAGTATGCCCGCGATGGCGATCGCGACCCGGTATCGCGTAAAACGCTGGAGCGCGATGGCGGCAAGAATCAGCAGCGCGGCGATCCATAGATGAGCTTCGCGAGAGGCGATTCGCCGCTCTGGGTCGGGCCAATCTCCGTGCGCGGAAAACAGAAGAGCGACGGTGAACAGCGCCAGGAACGTCACCAGCGGCCAGGTTCGCTGCCGCCAGCGGTCCCGCCAGAATAACCATGCGCCGCCGACCCCCAGGGCGATTACGATGAGCGGGGTGAACTTGACGGTGATGTATCCCAGATAAACCCAGCGCATCAGACGGGCGAAACTGAGATGAGCCTCGATCACGTAAGATCCTGCGGGAGCGAGGCCGCGCTGATAGATCAACCAGAGCGCGGGGGCCCATCCATAAAGAGCGAGGGCCTTCGCAAATCCCTTCTTACGGCCATAGGCGAAAGCGAGCACCGGGGCTGCGGCCCAAGCTTCGAATCGGGTGAAACAGGCCAGCGCGAGGCAGACCGAAGACCAGATCGGCCGGTCCTGGTAGTAGAAATGAAAGGCCAGCAAGATCGCCACCAGCATGAGCGACTCTTGAAACGGCACAATCGAGTAGCCGGCCAGAAACGGGTTGGTAGCGGCGAGCATAGCGGCCCAGAAGGTAGCCTTTTCGTCGACCAAATCGCGGGCGAGCAGGTAGAACGCAGGTCCGACTGCCGCGCCGATCAGCGCCATAACGCACATGGTGACCACGTAATCGTGCGTTAAGTGCGAGATTCCAAAGACGATCAGCTGGAGCGCTGGAAGCTGATGGCTGATGAGGATGGTGTCCCGATGGATCATCCGCACCATAGGGTCTCCCCCGAAGATCAAGGGGAACTTGGCGATCAGTGCGAGGCGTAGGAGCAATCCGACGCCGAAGATCCACGCCGCGCGCATGTATTTCCATCGTAACTCAAAGATTCGAATCACCGCTAGAGTTTATGTTAGCTACGTTCGTAATATTAATTGACAGTATAAGACGCATATAATATAATAGCTTTGTAAGCAGTACCAAAGCCAAGGAGGAGAAAGATAATGTCTCTTATTAGATACGCTGATCTGGAAGGATTCCCGGCAGGCCTTCGGGTGTTTCAGGACACGATGAATCGATTCTTGACCGAGCCGAATGGCCGTCCGTGGGTACCCCCGGTCGACATCAAGGAAACCGAGAACGAGTTGATCTTCAAAGCCGACGTCCCGGATGTGGATATGAACAACATCGACGTCAAGCTGGAGAACGGCACGCTGACGCTTCGCGGTGAGCGAAAGTTCGAGGACAAGAAGGACGAGGGCGGCTGGCATCGGGTGGAACGCTCCTACGGCTCGTTCGAGCGCGTGTTCACAGTGCCGGATACGGTGAATCCGGAAGGCGTGAGAGCCGATTACAAGAACGGCACGCTGACGATCACCTTGCCGAAGAAGGAAGTCGCGAAGCCGCGGCAAATCAAGATCCAAGTGAGCAACAATTAATTCGAGAACCGTCCGAATTATGGGGGACTGGCTAGAGCCGGTCCCTTTTTTTTTGCGTTAAGGCCAGCCGTTACACTGAGAACTTGCCTACCATCAAGGTAAATCGCAAAGCAGCGGACCGGGCCGCGAGCGGACATCCATGGATTTTCGCGAGCGACGTGGTCGATCGCGGCGATGCTGGGCCGGGAGACGCGGTCCATGTGGTCGATCCACGCGGAAAACTTATTGGAGTAGCACACTATAGCTCTACTTCACAAATTACCCTTAGATTGCTATCCGGCCGCGTCGAGCCGATCGATCGGGCGTTCTTTCTCCGGCGGCTGCGGGCGGCGATGCTGCATCGCGAACGTGTGGTTACCGGGACGAACGCGTTCCGCTTGGTTTATTCGGAGGGCGATCTGCTGCCCGGGCTGATCGTCGACCGGTACGCCGATTACCTGGTGATGCAGACGCTGAACCAGGGAATGAATCGTGAACGAGACCTGATTGCAAGCTGCCTTACCGAGCTTCTGCGGCCTGCGGGGATTTTGGCGCGGAACGATGCCGCGGTCCGCAAGCTGGAGGGGCTCGCGCTCGAAACGGTGACTCTGGCGGGCGAGATTCCTGAGCGTGTCGCAGTGCAGATGAATGGGCTGAAACTCGAAGCCGATCTCCCGCATGGGCAGAAGACCGGAATTTACCTGGATCAGCGGGAAAATTATGTTGCGGTGGGGCGCTGGGCGCGGGGGCGCGTGCTTGATTGCTTCACCTCCACCGGAGGCTTCGCGTTGCATTCGGCTGGGCGAGCAGAAACCGTGGAAGTTGTGGATTCGTCCACTACGGCGCTCGCGATGGCGGAATCGAACGCACGCGCCAACGGGATTACGAATATCCAGTTCCGGCAGGCGGACGTGTTCGAGTTTCTATCGGGAATCGACCGCCGATATTCGATGATCGTGCTCGATCCGCCGGCATTTGCAAAGTCGCGCAAGTCGCTGGACGATGCGGCTCGCGGATACAAAGAAATCAATCTGCGGGCCTTGCGGCTGCTGGAGCCCCATGGAGTGCTGGTGACGTGTTCCTGCTCCCATCACGTGAGTGAAGCCGCGCTGCTGGAGATACTGGCGGAAGCCGCGCTGGACGCGGGCAAGACCCTGCGAATCCTGGAGCGGCGTACGCAGGCGATGGATCATCCCATCCTATTGACCGTCCCCGAGACCCACTATCTGAAGTGCCTGATCGTCGAGGTGATGAGCGCCTAGAACCCGGAATCAGGCGGAAACGACGCTTTTCTCTTTTCGAGATGCGCCGCTAATCCTTCTTTCACCTCAGGCCCCGTGAAACCCAGGAATTCCAAGGCGAGCGAGGCGTCAAACGTCGGCCCAGCCTGGCGTAGCCAGTTATTTAGAGCGTACTTGGTCCAGCGAATGGAACTTTGCGCGCCCTCAGCGAGGCGGGTGGCGATTTCCAGCGCCTTGGCGTCGAGCTGCGGTTCATCGACAGCGAGACTGATCAGTCCGATGCGCTCGGCTTCCTCTCCCAGCAGTTGATCGCAGAGCATCAAATAGTACTTCGCCTTCGCCATGCCGCAGAGCAAGGGCCACACGATCGCGGCATGATCGCCGGCCGCCACTCCGAGACGGGTATGGCCATCGATGATGCGGCAATCCTTCGAAGCGATGGAAATGTCGGCTAGCAGACCGCAGACTAAACCGGCTCCGACGGCGACGCCCCGCATGGAGCTGACCACGGGTTTCGAGCAATTGATGATGTTGTAGACCAGGTCGCGGGCTTCTTTCCAGATTTTCGCGCGAGTGTCGAAATCGGCGATGATGTCCTGGATCATGGCGAAATCCCCGCCCGCTGAAAACATCTTGCCGGCCCCTGTGAGGATGGCGGCATTGACGCTGGAATCGCTGTCGATATCGCGCCAGACCTGAACCAGCTCCCCGTGCATGGCGCGATCGGTCGAATTCATCTTGCCGTTATCCATAGTGATGCGCAGCACGGCGGGGTGCGGGCGGTCGAATTTCAGGCGAGTGTAACTCGCGTAGCGGTCCATATAAAGAATGTTAGAGCCTTCGTGCGTTCTCTGCATCGTCTGATGCGTATATGGAAGCATAAGGCGAGCGATCTTCTACGGATGCTGGTTATTTGGCCAGTAAGACGCGATGATTGCGTACGCGACTATGTTGGGCTCGTATTCGGATACTGAATCATTACGAATGACGGAGACAGAGCAGCGGTCGACCTTTGCCGAATCGTTGCGCGCGAATCAGGCGATGGTGTTCAGCATCGCGTATCATTTTTTACGGAATCGCGCGGCGGCCGAGGAGCTGGCGCAGGATGTTTTCCTTCAGCTTTACCGCAGTTTCAAGGATTTAGAGAGCGACGCGCACATTACGTTTTGGCTGCGTAGGACGGCCAGCAATCGCGCGATCGATCACCTGCGCAAGCAGAAGTTTCGCGCGGCGGTGGGCTTGGAAGATGCCCCGGAACCATCCACGGCCGCTATCGAAGAAGATCCGCTCTTGAGCCGCAGGCTGAGGGCGCTGATCGCGGCGCTGCCGGAGAAGCTGAGGATCGCGATGATCCTGCGTTTTCAGGAGGACCTGATGCCGGAAGAGATCGCGAAGATTTTGGATATGCCGGTGCGAACGGTGAAAAGTCATTTGCAGAGAGGACTGGCGATGTTGCGGGAGAAAATCGGGCGCAGTATGGGTGAGGTTCGATAAATGGACGATTTAGAAAAACAGATTCAAAATGCGCTGAGGCGCAAAGAGCCTTCGAGCGGGTTTGAGGCTCGGGTATTAGGGGCGGTTCGGCGAAGCGAGTCGCGGCGGCCTTTTGCGGGTTGGCTTCGATGGACTTCCGCGATGGCGGCGGTGGTGGTGGCTGCGGGAGTCGTGTGGCAGCACGAACGTAATGTCGCGGAGCGTGCGGCCGGTGAAGCCGCGAAAGCTCGATTGGAGCTGGCGTTGAAGATCACCAGTGTGAAGCTGAACAGAATTCAGCAAATCGTGGCCGAGCATCAGAATAACTAGGGGGCTTATGAGACTGGCGTGTCTGGGATCGATAATCTTTCTGCTGCCGGTGGCGGCGCAGGAGTTGAAGCTGCCGCCCAACTTCGAAAAGCTGGCGGAAAAAGCATCCGAGGTGGTGGATGTCACGATGGATTCATCGATGCTCCAGCTCGCCAGCCGGTTTCTTTCGGACAAAGATCCGGACGAGGCCCGGGTCAAGAAACTGATCAGTGGGCTGAAAGGGTTGTACGTGAAGAGCTTCCAGTTCGACCGTCGAGGCGAGTTCGAAGAAAGCGACATCGAGAGCGTGAGGGCGCAACTACGTAGCCCTGGCTGGTCCCGCGTGGTGGGCGTTCGCAGCAAGAAGGACGGCGAGAACGTCGAGCTTTTTCTGAAGACCGAACAAGGGCAGATCGGCGGTCTCGCAATCATTGCGAGCGAGCCGAGGGAGCTGACCATCGTAAACATCGTCGGGACGATGAATCCGGAACAGATTCGCGACTTGGCAGGACATTTCGGAGTGCCCTCAATCGACTTGAGTTTTCCGAGTACGCGCAAGCCTACGAAGGAGGATCCGCAGTGAAATTTCTACGGGTCATTCTTATGGCTGGAATAGCGTCCGCCGGAGCGCAGGCGGCCGACCGGGAATTTTCGGACGTCGTGCGTGCGATCTCGGATGAATTCGGCACACATCCGATGCGGATTCCGCTGTTCGGGATAGTCAACGCGTTCGTCGCAGTGGCGCGCCCGGCAGGCGCGAAGCACATCGACATCGCGATTTTTGAAAACCTCGGGGATGGCCGGCGCAGCGGCGGCAGCGTCCCCGACATGATTCGCAGCACGGTGGGCGCCGCGTGGAAGCCATTCGTCCAGGTGCGCTCTTCCCGCAAAGGCCGCGAAGAAACCGTGCTTATTTATCTCCGCGGAGAAAACAACGATTGGAAATTGCTGGTCACCTCTATCGATCGCCATGAGGCCGTGGTGGCGCAAATCCGCTTGAATCCCGACGGGCTGGCTCGATGGATCAAGTCACCTGAGGATTCGGCGCGGCATTGGAACGGCTCGTTTACTGAAGACCGCGATCGCTAATTATTGCTTGCCCTTTTGCGCGCCGCGCCCGGCCGTGGACGGCGGCACGATTCCGCTGGATCGCAGATACCCGACTACGTTTCCGTAGATCTCGTTGTTGTGAACCACAATATGCAGGAACGCATTGCTCATCTGGGGCGAGGAAATAACCTTCTGATCGTCGACGCCTTCGAGAGCCGTGGCGCAATAGCCGAATGAATCCTTCAAAGCCTTGGAGATGTCGGCCTTGTCTTTCAACGCGGCCAATTCCGCGGCGGTTTTCGGCGCGGTCTCGCCTTTCAGCGTCGCGCAATCGGCAAAGTTTCGCTGCGCGGAATGGATCATCCATTCGCCGAAAGTCATCTGGCCGTCGGTGAGGCGATAGTTATATTTCTCGGCGGGCATCACGTCGGCGCTGGCTTCGAGATTGCGGCGAACAGAGTTAAAGTAGCGCTGGATCGCGGTGCTGGTCAGGGTGGTTTGCCCGTGCAGCGTGAACGAAGCTAAACAAGCGCCAAAGAGAAAAGTTGCGGTAATTTTCCGAGTCATCTGCATCATCGTAGCGCAGATTTTCATGAATGCGAATTAACTGGCGTACCGGACAACTTCTTCGCGGCCGCCGCCTTTAACCAATCGAAAGGCGGGGAAATAAAATGAAAACGATCATACTGGCAATCATCATGACGGACGCAGCTTTCGCGCAGTCGAGTGAAATGGGTTCGCGGGTCGAGAATCAACAGGACCGCATCGCGCAGGGCGTCAAGTCAGGCGCGCTAACCGCGGGCGAGACTGCGAACCTGGAACGCAAAGAATCCTCGATCAATCATGAGGTCCATACCGATAGGCAGTTGAACGGCGGACATCTCACCGGCCAGGAAAAGCAGGTTGTCAATCAACAACAGAACGGTATGAGCAATCAGATCTACCGGGACAAACACAATCCGGCGACGCAGCATTACGGAAAAAACGAGGTCGATTCGCGGCGTGAAAATCAACAGGATCGGATCGCGAATGGAATCAAGTCGGGTAAGTTGAACCCTGGCCAAACGGCCCGCCTGGAGAAAAACCAATCGGCGATCAATCAGGAGACGCACGCGGATCGCACCATTAACGGCGGGCATCTGACGCAGGGCGAAAAGGGCCAGATCAACCGGCAGCAGAATGCGCGCCAGCCGCCAGATCTACAAGGCGAAGCATAGCTAGACGGCTCGCGATTTGCGCGCGGGCTCCCTACTTATCGAAAATATCGAGCGGTAGAAACGCAGAAACCGTAAAGTTCGGCACGTCGACCACCTGGCTGATTCTCAGGCTGACAGCGACGCTCGACAGGCAGTACGCTTGTTCCCGGCTGTAACTGTAAGCGTCCGCGATGTAGTCGATTATGTTAATCAGCGCATTGCGGGCGGCGACGTTCAGATCCTCGGATTCATTGCGGCCGTCTTTGCGAATAGAACATCCGGTGGTCGCATAGAAGCGGCGCGGCGAAACCGCAGCTGAAGCATTCGAACGACGGATCGATCTGATTCCTGCGTCTCGCTTCGCCCTTCAGCAGGTCGAATCGCGCGGTGAACGTCGACGTTTCGACCGTGGTCCCGCAGGTTTCCCCATCGCCTTGTGCGAAGTGCGTATCGGCGGAGAACAGCGCGCCGGGAACATAAACCGGCAGATAAAGAGTCGACCCCGCGATCAGTTGCCGAATATCGAGATTGCCTCCATTCTCGCGAGGTGGAATGGTCCGCAGGGCACGGCTCGCTATAGGCTCATCCGACGGAACCGCACCGGCGGCGTCGGGCGGAAGCACCATGCCGCCGCGAGCGGCGAGCTCCGCTTCGCGAACGATGATGCGCTCCAGCAGCTCGTGCGACGGCGCTATGCCCATCACGCCCATGAACGGCGCGCCCGGGATTTTCACACCTGGAAGCTGCTCCGAAACCGCGAAATCTTTGCCCAATTCCCAGTGAACGAAAAATGGAGCGGTAAATAAATCGCGAAGATAACTGAAGCCGGGCAGGATCGCGGTGAACCCGTGCTCGGCGGTGGCGATATTCTCGATTTTTACCGCGAGAAGATCGCCCGGCTCAGCCCCTTCCACATATACAGGCCCGGTCAATGGATGCGCGCGTCCCAGGTCGATCGATACATCGCCGGGTTTCATGCCGGGTTTGAGCTGCCCATCGATGGCGTCGAGCGTTTCCATGTCGACCGTCGACCCCGGCGCGATCCGCACCGCGGGCTCGATATCCGGATGCCAGCGGTTGTGCCCCTTATGAGGTTGCCGTGCGAGCGGTAAGGCTCGATCGATGGAAATATGGGCGCGGTTCATCTCGACAATCTTAGTCGATTTGAAGGTCGCGTTCTATGCCCAGCTAAAACCGTGCTTCGATATGGGCATCGAGCGGACCCGCTTGCCGCTGGCCGCGAAGATCGCGTTCGCAAGAGCCGGCGGAGTCGGGGGTAGCGCCGGCTCACCCAAGCCGGTCGGTGGATACGTCGTTTTCAAGAAGTGCACCTCGATCTCGGGAGGCGCCTGGGCCATTCTTACCGGCGGGAACTGATGAAAATTCGTCTGTACGGCGTGGCCGCCTTCGATGGTGATTTCCCAGCCCATCAGGTGGCTCATCCCCTCGACTACAGCGCCCTGCGCGTTGTTAATCGAGCTGCTCGGGTTGACGATTTGGCTGCCGATATCGCCGGCGACCGATACTTTGTGGACCTTGACCTTATTGTTCGCATCGACACTGACATCGGCGACGTGGGCGAAGTATCCGCGATGGCTATACTGGAACGCCACGCCTTTCCCGCGTCCCTTAGGCAGCTTATTGCGCGAAGCCCAATCGGACTTTTCTGCGACCAGT
>CAVPKR010000121.1:0-16614 GCA_963705675.1 Terriglobia bacterium | reverse complement strand
TTTACCTGGTAGAGCAGCGCGGACAGATAACGCACCGATGCCATTCCCAATCCCACGCCTGCCAATGCGCCGAGGATCACCATCGCGAAGGCCTCGCCAGTCACTCGCCGCGCGATATCGCCGGCGCGTGCGCCGATCGCCAGCCGTATTCCAATTTCGCGCCGCCGCTGGAACACCGAATAATCGAGCACGCCGTAAAGTCCCACCGCGGCTAGCAGTAGCGCGACTCCGGCGAAGAACAAGCCCAAGGTCGCCAGCAGCCGCTCGCGAATGGTCTGGGCACGCACCAATTCCGCTTGGGTCCGAACGTTGCTGACCCTGAACTCGGGATGCTCGCGCGGGATTTCGCTCCGCATGCTCCGCGCCACGGTGAGCGGATTCGATTCTTTCGTTCGCACCATGAACGTTCCCGTGCGAATGGGCTGCAGAACGCCATTCGCGTCCACCGAATGAAGCGGGACGTAGACCGAGGGAACCATCGGCTCCCGCATGCTGCGATACGGCGCATCGCGGACCACGCCGACCACCTGGTATCGAGCATTTCCCTTCGCAATCGATTTTCCGACCGGGCTCTCGCCGTTGAAAAATTGCCGCACAAACGTCTCATTGACAATCGCGGACCCGGGCGACGTGTCGGTCAATCGGAAATCACGCCCGTCGATCAGCGGAAGCTTCATGGCGTCCACCCATCCCGGCGAGACGGCTAGAAAATAGGCCAGAATGGGGCCGGGCGGCGCGCCCTGGACGGAAATGAATCCATTCCACCCGCCGCCGCCGAGCAGCGGCCAGCCCGCCAGCGCCACGCTTTCGACGCCCGGCACTTCGCGAAGATGGTCGGCCACTTGATCCCAGACGACCGGAGGTTGGGCGCGTCCGGTCACGGTGTCGACCGCCAGCAGCCGTTCCGCTACAAAGCCCGTGGGTCGATGCGACAACCGGTCAAAGGTCGCGGAAAAAAGTCCCGCGACGAACAGGACCAAAAAGCAGAACGCGACTTGCACCGCGATCAGCGCATGCATCAATCGCCGCCGGGAGTGCGGGTCAGCCCCGCCTTTCAATGCGCTGGATGGTTTCACCGAAGAAGCCCGCAAAGCCGGCGCCAACCCGAACAGAAACGTCACGCCGAGCGTCAGCGCGACGCCGAATCCCAGCACCCGCCAATCCGCGGGCAACGCCAGTCTGGCTGGATTGTCCGGTGGATTGATCATGCCGACCACCAACGGCGCAGCCCACCATGCGAATAAAGCTCCCAGCGCCGCCGCGAGAAACGCGATCCACGCGCTCTCCACCAGGACCAGTTGGACCAGCCGCCATCGCCCCGCGCCGATCGAGACGCGCAGAGCCATTTCGCGCGCCCGCGCCGCGGCTTGGGCGGTCATCAGGTTGGCGACGTTCGCACACGCGATCAGCAGCACCAGCGCCACCAGCACTCCCAGCGCGATCAGCGATTTGCGATAGTCCTTCTGCAAGCCGGATACGCCGGCAGCCGCGGGTTCCAGCACCAGCTTCGGCGCGAGAAACTTCTCGATGTCCTGCTGGCTCATGCCCGTGAAGCCCTTGGCGCGTTCCGCCTCAAATGCATGCGAAGTCGCGTCCAGTTTCGCGCGCAAAGCCTCGATCGAAATACCGGGCTTCACCCGCGCCATCGCCCGAAGCCATGTCCAATCCGAACGCGTGACGCCGGGATGCATCATCGTGGGAATGAAAATGTCCGTCACGGTGCCGGTTTCAGTGCCCGTAAAGGGCGCGTCCACCACGCCGATGATCCGGTACAGATCGTCCCCCATGCGGAAGTTGCGTCCGATCACTCCCGGGTCCTTACCGAACCGGCGCGTCCAGTAATCGTAGGAGAGGACCCCGTAAGGATCTTGTCCCGGCTTCAGGTCGTCATCCTCCGTGAGCAGGCGGCCCAACGCAGGCTTCAGTCCGAAGGTTCCGAACATCCATCCGGAGACCGGCTGCACGTACGCCTTCTCCATCTCCTGATCGGATTGATAGGTCACATCCATTTGGGCGGCGTAAGCCACCGCGATCAGTTCGGCTTGATCCTTCACGGCGGCTCGCATCAACTGAAAGTTCGGATACGCCCAGGCATCGACGGATTGCGTTTCGCCGTCGAACGAAGCTTGGCGGGATAGATCCGTAAATCTGCTGTGGCTCGGCCACAGGCAAAGGCCGCAGCAGCAGAGCGTCGATCAGCCGGAACGCCGAGGCACACGCTCCAATGGCCAGCGCCAGCGATAGAATCGCCGCCGCTGAGGTCACTTTATTCTTGTGAAGCTGCCGCCAGCCGAACACCGCGTCCGCACGTAGCGAATCCAGCCACGGAATCAGCCTAAGATCGCGGCTGTCCTCACGGGTCCGCAGCGCGGAGCCAAAGGCGCGACGGGCCTCGCCAGGATCGCGACCCTGTGAGATCGCTTCGGCGACGTGCGATTCCAGTTCATCGTCGATCTCCCGCGTCAGCCGGTCCCCGCGAACGATATTTACGATGCGCGACCAAAGTGACATACTTAGACCTCTTAGTATACAGACGTCTAAGTGTCCCGGTTGGTTCGGTAGAATATGCTCAAACGCTAATCACTGGGCACGGCGACTGCCGAATGATCGCATAAGCGTGGGTTCTCAGCCTCCCCAGCGTCTGATTCAGGACCCCGCGCCCGATCACGACGATGTCCGCGCCATGCCGTCGAGCTTCGTCGCGGACCTCTTCCGCCACATTGCCGAAACAAACTGACAACGGAGCCACGACGCCTGCGCCTGCAATCCGGTGATCCGCTGCCGGGCCTCAAGCAGCATGTTTTCTTCGAATTGCCGATCTGCTTCATGGGAAAATCCGCCATCCGGGTTCGCCATCACGTGAATCAGCCGCAAGGTCCCGCCCGTGTCCTTTTTCAACTCCGCCGCCCACTTCAACACCGAAACGCTGTTCGACGTTCCATCGACCGCGCACAGAATATTGCGGATTTGGATGTGATCGGCGACCGGAGGCTCGTTCGCGTGCGCCGCCGTCCATACCGGACATTCCGCATCGTGCAGCACCGTGGCTGCCACCGACCCTAGCAGCAACGCTCTGAAAGGGCCATAGCCATGCGTCGACATCATGATGAGGTCAACCTGGTTGGCGTGCGCGAAATCCGTGATCTCGCGCGCCGGATCGCCCACTTCCGCCACTCGTTCGATCTTCTGAGCGTCCAAATTTTTTAGGGATACATGGCCGAGCCTGATTTTCAGTTCGTCCATCACGTCATCCGGGTTGATCAGGATCGGTCTCGCCCGGATCGCCGATGCTTGCGTTCGGATATTGTGGCGCCACGGTGAGGAGTGTGACTTTCGCGTGGTAGCGCTTCGCCATCGCTGCAACTAACGGCGTCGTCGCGAGAGCGCGATCCGAAAATCGAGCGGGAAAAGAATATGCTGTATGGCCGGCATGTCAGGCAACGTCAATGAGCGGGAACGGCGGCAATCAACTCGCCCAGCGCCGCATTCAGCGTCTTCATCCCCGCTCGACCGCCCCGAAATACCCATCCGTACGACTACCAGGTCATGCGACGGGATCACGAACGTCTTCTGTCCGCCGGCCCATTCGCCAAATATGCCGTTTTCGGCAGATTCCACGCGCCATCGCCGTTCACCCAGAAAAGACCGCCGTAGTTTCCCTTCTTCCAGGCGGGCGCCGGAGTGCTGACGAACTTCGCCCACCCCTCCGGCAGCAAACGATGCCCCTGCCACATGCCGTCTTGCAGATAGAGCATCCCGATGCGAGCCCAGTTCCGAGCCGTCCCGTAATCGTAGCCCGTCATCGCGAAATTGCCATAAGGGTCGGTCTCGAGCACCTGCCGTCGAATGCCGATCTTGTTGAACAAAGCGCGTTGCGGATAAGTCAAGTATTCCTCTCCGGGCTTCGACACCGCCTGTTTGATCAGGTAGCCGATGGTCAACGGATCGCAATTGCGATATCGTCCTTCCGTATTCGGCGGAAATTGCAATGGCCGGCTGATGGAATAGCGGAACACGTCGACCGCGCCGGTATAGACATACCAGTGATCCGGATAACCCATCTCAGGCTTATAGTCCGGATCTTGCGACGCCAGGAAGCGAAGCCCGCCGCTCATGTGCATCAGGTCGACGATCCGAATCGCCGCACGAGGATCGCCCGGAGCGTGCCATTCGGGAATCGGCGCTGGATCCTCCAAGCGATATACGCCGTCCTTCACCAGCAGCGCAAACAGCGTCGCAGTCAGGCTCTTTCCCATCGACCAGCTTTCGAGCTGGGTATCTTTCGTGATCCCGGGCATATACCGCTCGGCGACGATTTGCCCCTTATAGACCACCAGAAAAGACGCCGTGAGTCCGGCGGGATCTGAAAACGCCAGGTCCACCGCTTTGGCGACACGGGCATGGTCGATATCGGTCGTGTCCTTGGTCGTCTGGTCGCCCATCGGCCACGATTGCGACGCAGCATCCGGAAGCCGCGTCTTCACCGGGACCGGCGTGAAGTGAATCCCTTCATGCTCCGGCGACTGAATGATACAGCCCTGATCGCCGTAGAACTTTGCGGTCCTGGTGACCGCGCCTCGGGTCACCCGCACCAGCTTTTTCTCACGATCGAGCGCGTAGGTGTTGCCGTCCTGCTCGTCCCTCGGCATCATCCAGTACCCGCTGTTGTGAAAAGCTTCGTCAGGATCGCGAAACGACACAAATACCGCCGAGCACATGACCTTCGCGTATCCAGCCAGACCAAGTTCAGTGGGCGTGCCGACTACCTGCGCTGCGGCAATGCCGGCGAACAGCGCAATCAGCGAGAGGCGCTTATACATAGACCAAAGTATATCCCCGGCTAAGAATAAATACCCGGAGCCTCATGCCCCAGCGCCTGCACATACTCGGGATACGAGCCCGGATACACGCGTGGCTCACGATCCGTGCCGCTCTCGCCGCCCAGTTCCAGGACACGCGATCCCAGTCCGCGCAGAAAGACGCGATCGTGCGAGACGAAGATCATGGTGCCTTCGAATTGCTTCAGCGCCTCCACCAGCATTTCTTTCGTAGCGAGATCCAGGTGATTGGTCGGCTCGTCGAGCACCAGGAAGTTCGGCGGATTGTAGAGCATCCGCGCCATCGCCAGCCTCGATTTTTCGCCTCCGGATAGCGACCGTATGCGCTTGTCCACATCATCGCCTGAAAATTGAAACGCCCCCGCCAGTGTCCTCAAGGATCCAATGCCGTCCTGCGGAAAATCGTTTTGCAACTGCTCGCTGACGGTCAAATCGGGATCCAGCACGTCCAGCGATTGCTGCGCGAAGTAGCCCATGCTCAGGCTCGCGCCCAGGCGAACGTTGCCCGAATCGGGCGCCAGCACACCCGCGATCATCTTCAGCAGGGTGGTCTTCCCGGCACCATTGCGTCCCATCACCGCCCACCGCTCGCCGCGCCGGACCGTCAGGCTGAATCCGTCATAGATCACGCGCGGACCGTAGCGTTTATGCAGATCCTCAATCACCGCTACCTGCTCGCCCGATCGCGGCGGCGTGCGAAATTCGAACTTCACCACTTGCCGCTTCTTCGGCAGCTCGATCTTTTCAATCTTGTCGAGCGCCTTAATCCGGCTCTGCACCTGCGCCGCCTTCGCGGCATGCGTGCGGAATCGATCGATAAACCGCTGCTCCTTTGCCAGCATCGATTGCTGGCGAGCGAAAGCCGCCTGCTGATTGGTCTCCCGTATGGCGCGCTCGCGCTCGTAGAAATCGTAGTTGCCCGAATACGCGATGATTTCCCCCGCGTCGATCTCGGCGATCCTCGACACCAGCCGGTTCATGAATTCGCGGTCGTGCGAAGTCATCAGCAGGGCGCCTGATACGACTTCAAGAACTGCTCCAGCCAGATGATCGACTCGAGATCCAGATGGTTGGTCGGCTCATCCATCAGGAGCACATCCGGCCGTCCCAGCAGCACCCGTGCCAGCGCCACGCGCATCTTCCAGCCGCCCGATAACGCGCCCACATCGCCGTCGATCTGATCATCTTGAAACCCGAGCCCATGCAGCACTTCCCGCGCCTGCGCTTCTATCCCGTAGCCGCCCAGGTGCTCATATTCTTCCTGCACCTCGCCGAAGCGCGCCAGGATTTTATCCATCTTATCGGCGGCATCCGGCTCTTCCATGGACTTGTGCAGCGCTTCCAGCTCATGATGCAGCTCGCCGGCGCGCCCGCTCCCGGCGATCGCCTCATCCAGCGTGGACCGGCCCTTCATCTCTTCCACATCCTGGCGGAAATAGCCGATGGTGAGCCGCTTCGGAACCGTCACCTCTCCCTCATCGGGAGCTTCCTCGCCCACCACCATGCGGAAAAGCGTCGTCTTACCAGACCCGTTCGGACCCACCAGGCCAACCTTCTCGCCGGGATTCAACTGAAACGATGCATCGACAAAGATGAGCTGCTTGCCGTACTGCTTATTAATGTTTGAAAAGGAAATCATTATTTTTACTGATCGATATGGCGATCGCATTCATCGATCGCCAATTGCGCCTCTTTGAACCGCCGCTGCGTATCCGCGGTCTGCGGCTGCCAGTGCTTCCATCGAGCCAGGTTCTTCTGGAACATCAGCCGCGCCCAGCCGTAGTGGCGGTTCGACAGCAGCATCCGCCCATAAAGCTGATCGCGGTCGGAAAGCGCTTCGACAGCGGCCAGGCTGGGATGCGAAACCGCCAGAAGCTGCTTTTCGAGCGGCTGGCCTTTCTCAATCAGCGCCGCGGCCTGATCGGGCTTGCCGTTCGAAAAATCAGTCTCAGCCTCGCGATTCAGCGCGGCTAGTTGCTCGGCGGCATGCCGGTAAGCAGGGTCGTCAACGCCATTTGGAGAAGTCGCAGGCCCGGAAGATCCGCACGCGGTGAGCACCACGGCGGCCAGAATCGTGAAAAAACGCACTCAACACCAGAATAGCTGTTCGAACACGAACATCGATTCCCGGTCACGGGACTTGTTGAAGTTCCAAGCCGCGAATTATAAGCGAATTATGTGGCCGCCCAGTTGCAAACCCGTTGGACATGGCCTTATGGACGGATGTCGTCTACGCGACCCGCCGGTTGATGGGAAAGCCCGGGTTCCTGGCGGTGGCGCTGCTCACGCTCGCGTTGGGAGTTGGATTTAATGCCTCGATTTTTACCTTCGTGAATGCGTTCCTGATCCGTCCGCTCCCCGTGGAACACCCCGATCGCCTGATGAGCCTCGATTTCGGAGGCGGGCGCGCCCCATCGGCGTCGTTCCCGGCGTATCTGGACATTCGCGATCGCAATCAGGTGTTCACGGCCGTCGCGGCCATGCGCCCAATGCCAATGTCGTTAAGTGTTCAGGCCGCAGTGAACAATCGCATCTGGGGCTATTTGGTCACCGGAAATTACTTCGAGATGCTGGGCATCACGCCCTGGCGCGGACGATTTCTAACCCCCGAAGATGACGGCAAGGCTCCGGGTCCGGTCGCGGTACTCAGCTATGGATGCTGGCAGACTCGCTTCGGCGGGGATGCCGGCATCGTTGGCCGTCTGGTCAAGATCAACGGCGTGCCCTTCACGGTCGTGGGAGTGGCCCCGCGCGGGTTCATAGGCACGGAGCGGCTCTACGCCTCTGAAATCTGGGTCCCGTTTTCGGCAATTTCCATTGTCGAAGGGCGGGATTGGCGTACCAGCCGGCTGAATTTGAACGCCTGGATTCTAGGCCGCCTGAGACCCGGAATTTCCGTGAAACAAGCCGACGCGTCGCTGGGCGTGCTGGCTTCGCAGATCGCGCATGAAAATCCCGCCACCGACGATGGATTCGCCATGCACGTCTCCCCGCCGGGTTTGCTGGGCAGCACGCTGCGCGGTCCCGTGATCGGATTCGGCCTGGTCCTGATGCTGATCTCCGGATTAACGTTGCTGGTCGCGTGCACGAATCTGTCGGGACTGATCCTGGCGCATGCCGCCGATCGGCGCAAAGAAGTCGCCATCCGCCTCGCCATTGGCGCCGGACGCTGGACCATCGTGCGGCTGATGCTGGTAGAAAGCCTGGTCCTGGGAATCGCCGGCGGAGCCCTGGGATTGCTCACCGCCCTTTGGCTAAGCGATGGGGTCCAAGGGTGGCTTCCCGCGGCGGAGTTTCCGCTCGCGAAATTTCAGCCCGACTGGCGCGTGATCGCGTTCGGCATCGCCGCGGCGCTGGTGACCACCACGTTATCCTCTCTGCTCCCTTCGCTGCGCGCTTCGAATGTGGACCTGGCGCCAACGCTCAAGAATGAAACCGCGACCGGAATGATGCGCGGCCTGCATCTTCGCGACGTCTATCTGGGGACGCAGATTGCCGTGTGCATGGTACTGCTGGCAGGGTCGGTCATGATGGTGCGGACGCTTCGCAGCACCCTCGATATGCGCTTCGGCTTCGATCCCGACCATACGGTGGCATTTCGAGTGGACATGGCGATGCAAGGGCTGAACGAAAAACAGGGCCGCGACTTCCAGCGGCGATTAATCGACGAAATACGCGCGATCCCAGGCACTGAAGCTGCGGGAATCTCCAACTCCGTTCCATTTTCCATCGATCAATCGATCAGCGTCGTCACCATCGAAGGCAGGCCGGTTCCCCTTATTTCACAGATGCCGAGAGTCACTGCGTATCAATCCGGACCCGGATACTTTCGCGCCATGGGAACGCGCTTCGTGGCGGGCCGGGATTTCGATCAGCGGGATCGCGAGGGCGCGCCCCTTTCCGTCATCGTCAATCAAACTTTCGCGGACAAACTGCTGCCGGGTGAAAATCCTTTGGGCAAGCGTATTCGCTTCGGCAGCGGCGGACCCTTTTGGCAGATCGCCGGCGTGGTCGAAGCCGGACGCTACCAGACCATCACGGAAGATCCGCAGCCCGCGGTCTGGCAGCCGATGGAGCAGAAATATAACAACTCCACCACCGTGATCATTCGGAGCCATCTTCGAGATCAGGAGATTCTGGCGGACGCGCGAAAAATCGTGGCGGACCTGAATCCCGATATGGCGGTCTTCGACGCGATGCCGGTCCGGGACTTCATGAATTTCCCGCTGGCTCCCTTGCGCCTCTCCACCGGTGCGATCACGTTGATGGGAGCCTTAGCCGCTCTTCTAAGCGCTCTGGGACTCTACGGATTGCTGGCCTATTCCGCTGTGCAGCGGACCCGTGAGATCGGGATCAGGATGGCGCTGGGCGCGAAAGCCGCCGACGTGCTCGGCCTGTTGTTGAAGCGCACCATGGTGGTGGTAGGCGTCAGCGGCGCGGTGGGAATCGCGATGTCGTTATTCCTCACCCGGATTCTGACTCAATTCCTATACGCGAAGGCCGACCCGTCGATTTACGAGTCCGTCGTCGCACTGCTGGCGGTGATCTCGCTGGCCGCATCGCTGATTCCAGCGCGCCGAGTTTTGAGAATTCATCCGTCCGATGCCTTGCGCCACGAGTGAATCGCCAACCTCGCCTGTTTCATGACTGAGGTGATATAGATTATCTGGTATGGCTTCCGTCCATACCCGACGTTCATTTATAGCCGCCACCCTCAGCGGCGTAGCCGCGGCGCAGCAGCCGCGCGATTGGACTGGCGTAAATCCGGTCCAATATCCTGACCCGGACATCATCGCGCTAGACCGGCGCTTTCGCCGCTACATCGTCGCCAACACGGTCATTCGCCGCCTTTACACGGGGACGCTATGGGCCGAAGGCCCGGCATGGAACGGCGTAGGCCGCTATCTGGTCTGGAGCGATATTCCCAACAACGTCCAGATGCGCTGGCTGGAGGAAGATGGCCGAGTCACCGTGTTTCGCAATCCCTTCCGGCTACAGCAACGGCAACACGTTCGATTTCGAAGGCCGCGAGCTTTCCTGCGAGCACGGTGGCCGCCGCGTGGTCGCGCTATGAACCGAACGGCACGGTCACGGTGATCGCCGACAAGTTTCAAGGCAAGCGGCTGAACTCGCCGAACGACATCGTGGTGCATCCCGACGGCAGCATCTGGTTCACCGATCCGACTTACGGCATTCAACGGAAACTACGAAGGCTTCAAGGCCGAAACGGAGATCAAAGAAGCGGTCTATCGCGTCGATCCGAAAACCGGGCAGATGGACATGCTCAGCGATGAGCTGGACGGCCCCAACGGGATCTGCTTTTCGCCGGATTATAAGAAGGTCTACGTGGCCGACACCGGTACCGGGCGCGAGACTCGGGTCTGGGACGTGGACGGCAAGAAAATTCGCAATGGGAAGCGGTTTATCCAACTCGATATTCCAAATAGCGGCGGATTGCCCGCCGCGCCGACGGAATCCGCTGCGATGCGGACGGCAACGTGTGGGCCGGCGCGCGCCCCGGGGTCCAGGTGATCACACCCACCGGCGAGCGCATCGGCATCGATTCGCCTGCCTGAAAACTGCGCGAATATCTGCTTCGGCGGCACCAAGCGCAATCGCCTGTTCATGGCGGCAAGTCAATCGCTCTACTCCGTGTACGTGCAAACCACCGGAGCGCATATCACGTAAGACTCGGCTGATATAATAGAGTTCTCCCCGGGATTTGGATTACCGCCATGCCCGCGCCGTTTGTTCATCTGCATTGTCATACCGATTACTCCCTGCTCGACGGGGCGTGCGAGATTTCTCAACTGATGGATCTCGCCGTGGAGCAGAACATGCCCGCGGTCGCCATGACCGATCACGGGAACCTGTTCGGCGCGGTCGAATTTTACAACAAGGCGAAAGAGAAGGGCGTGCATCCCGTGATCGGCTGCGAGGTGTACGTCGCGCAGCAGGGTCACAAAGTCAATAGCGAATCGAATCGCTACAACCACCTGGTGCTGCTGTGCGAAAACCAGGAGGGGTATCAGAACCTGATCCAGTTGGTCTCCACCGGCTATCTGGATGGCTTCTATTACAAGCCTCGCATCGATAAAGATCTGCTGTCGCGCCATTCGAAGGGCCTGATCGCGCTTTCGGCCTGCCTCCGCGGCGATATCAATGAAACGCTGCTGGCCGATAAATATGAGGACGCTAAGCGGATCGCTTATGAATATACGGATCTGTTCGGTCCCAAGAATTTCTTCCTCGAATTGCAGGATCACGGGCTGGAGCCGGACAAGCGAGTCCTCCCGTTGGTGAACCGTCTGGCAGCGGATACCGGGATTCCGCTGGTGGTGACCAACGATTCGCATTATCTGCGTCAGGATGACGCGCGGGCCCACGAAGTGATGCTGTGCATCCAGACCGGGAAAACCATGTCGGATCCGAACCGCATGCGCTTCGAGAATCCGGTGTTTCACCTGAAGCGCCGCGAGGAAATGATGGCGCTGTTTGGCGAAGTGGAACATGCGCTCGACCGGACTTGGGACATCGCACAACGCTGCCAATTGAAGCTGGACCCGGTGAAGGAACCATTTCCAAAGTTCGACGTTCCGCCGGAACATAACGCCGACAGCTACTTCGAATACGTCGCGCGCCAGGGGTTCGAAGCGCCGGCCGCGGCTTGAAGCGCTTTACGCGCAGGGCAAGCTGAAGCACGCGCTGCCCGAGTACATCGAGCGGCTGGACCGCGAAATCCGCACCATTCAGCAGATGAAGTACTCGGGATACTTCCTGATCGTGTGGGATTTTATACGCTTCGCGAAACAGAAGGGGATTCCGGTGGGCCCGGGGCGTGGATCGGCGGCAGGATCCCTGGTCAGCTATTCGATGTCCATCACGGACCTTGACCCGCTGCATTATGAGCTGCTGTTTGAGCGGTTCCTGAATCCCGAGCGCATCACCATGCCCGATATCGACATCGATTTCTGCACGCGCGGGCGCGGCGAAGTGATTCAGTACGTCACGGAAAAATACGGCCGTGAGCAAGTGGCCCAGATCATCACCTTCGGAACTCTGGGCGCGCGTGCCGCGATCAAAGACGTAGGTCGCGCGCTCGATATCAGCTTCGCCGACGTGGACCGGATCACCAAGCTGATCCCCACCATGCCGCTGAATATCAAGATCAAGGATGCCCGTAAAGCTGAGCCGCAACTTGATGAGCTGGCGAATAAGGAGCCGCGGATTAAGGAAGTGCTCGAGATCGCTCAGCGGCTGGAGGGCATGTCGCGCAACGCATCGGTGCATGCCGCCGGGGTTGTGATCTCGCCTTTGCCGCTGCGGCAACTGGTTCCGCTCTATAAGACCAACAAAGACGAAATTGTCACGCAGTACGACATGGTCGGCTTGGAAAATTTGTCCCTGCTGAAGATGGACTTTCTGGGGCTGACCACCCTGACCATCATCGACGACGCGCTGAAGCTGATCGAGAGGCATCGCGGCGTGAAAGTGGCCGTGGAAGACTTGCCGCTGGACGATCCGAAGACCTACGAGGCGGTGTTCAGCAAAGGCTACACCAGCGGCGTGTTCCAGTTCGAATCGCCCGGCATGCGCGACATTCTGCGCCGCTATCAACCGGATCGGATCGAGGACCTGATCGCGCTAAACGCGCTCTATCGGCCCGGTCCGATGGGCATGATCGACGATTTCATCGAGCGCAAACACGGCCGGCGGGAGGTAGTCTACGATCTGCCGGAGATGAAGGAGATCCTCGAAGAGACCTACGGCGTCATGGTCTACCAGGAACAGGTCACGCGGATCGCGAACCGGCTGGCGGGATATTCACTTGGCGAAGCCGACCTTCTGCGCCGCGCCATGGGCAAGAAAAAGGTCGAGGAAATGGCCAATCAGCGCGCCCGATTTGTCGCGGGCGCGAAGGAAAAAGGCCATCCGCCTCGCAAGATCGAGAAAATCTTCGATTTGATGGAGAAGTTCGCGGGATACGGCTTCCCCAAAGCCCACTCGGCGGCCTACGCGTACCTGGCGTTCATCACCGCGTATCTGAAAACGCATTATCCGCTGGAGTTTATGTCCGCGCTGCTCACCTCGGAAGCCGGCAACACGGCTCAAGGTCGTGAAGTACATTAATGAGTGCCGTGAGATGGGCATTCGCGTCCTGGCGCCGGATGTGAACTCCTCGGATTTCAACTTCACGCCGGTCGATAACGAAAAAGAAAAAGGCATCCGCTTCGGCCTCGGCGCGATCAAGAATGTAGGGTCGGGAGCCGTGGATTCCATCGTCAAAGCTCGCGAGGAACACGGACGTTTCGGGTCTCTCTTCGAATTCTGCGAACGCGTGGACCTGGGCGCGGTCAACCGCCGCATGGTCGAAAGCTTTATCAAAGGCGGAGCGATGGATGGGCTCGAAGGCACTCGCGCCCAGATGTTCGCGATCATCGACAGCGCCATGGAAACCGGCGCGCGTGCCTGGAAAGATCGCGAAAGCGGCCAATCCGGTTTGTTCGCTTCGCTATGCAGGATCAGCCTGCGGCCGATCATCCGCTGCCCAAGGTAAAGGACTGGACCGGCCAGGAAAAGCTCACCGGGGAAAAAGAGACGCTGGGATTCTACATCACCGGCCACCCGCTCGATCAGTACATGGATAAGGTGACGGAGCTCGCCAAGCACACCACCGGTCAACTGGAAGGGCTGGCGAAAAACACCGAGGTCGCACTATGCGGAATCCTTACCGGCGTCGCCAGGCGTCGCAGCAAGGAAGGGAAGCTGTGGGCATCCATGCAGATCGAGGATCTGGAAGGCGCGATCGAGGGAATGGTATTCTCGACCCAATATGAGCGCCTTCTCCCGCTGCTAGCCGAGGATAAAGCCGTGCTGGTGCGCGGGCTGGTGCTGCCCGAAGAAAACGCTCCGCCGAAGATTTCGGTGCAGGATATCATTCCGCTCGAATTGGCGCGCGTCACCTTGCCCTCCCTGATCTCGATTCGAGTCCCCGTGAACGGTGCGAGCGAATCAGACCGTGCGGTATCGCTCGAACGCTGTTCGACCGCAAGCCGGGCGAAACCGAAGTTCGGCTGCGTCTGGAAAAGTCGAGGGACTTCTCGGTTATCCTGGACGTAGCCGCTAAAGTCCGGCCGGACAAGGAATTTTGCGCCGAGGTGGCCCGCATCTGCGGGGCTGAGGCGATGGAAGTGATGGGCGGCTGAGACTGGCGCTTGATTTAATGCCCGATTCACAAACTCCTCCCCCTTCGAATCCCAGTTGGGACCGCGTGCAATTGGCGCGGCATCCGAAACGGCCGCATGCGCTCGACTACATCCAGCGCCTGTTCACGAATTTCCATGAGCTGCACGGCGACCGTGCGTTTTCGGACGACCATTCCATCGTCGGCGGCTTCGGCTGGCTGGACGATCGTCCGCTGATGATCATCGCCCAGCAGAAGGGCCGAAACACCAAGCAGAACGTGTTTCGAAACTTCGGGATGCCGCATCCGGAAGGGTATCGCAAAGCCATGCGGCTGATGGAAATGGCCGCCAAATTTTCCCGCCCGATCGTCACGCTGGTGGATACTCCCGGCGCTGAGGTGCCACCGCCGGATTCGTAGGAGACGGCGTCGAGGAGGCGGAGAGCGCAATGAGCGCCGCCGAGGCCTGGTGGTCGCGCCGCGCTGAACTGTCGTCGTAGTCCGGCGGCCGCGCTCGGGGACTGAGTTCTTGCTCCGGGCCTGTGGGACACCGGTTCGTATTGGCCCAATCAAGTGAGGTGATGCCTCCGAATACGAACCGCGGCCCACCGTAGCCAGCGGTTGGGTACGGCTTGGCGACCGGTTGCGTCGAACATTCAGGTCAATTACCATTCCCGAAGGGGTGCAGATGCGTGGGCGTGTCCAAGATCGCACCGACCTGATCTTCCTTGAGAAGCCATTTGAGATGGATACCTTGTTGGATCTGATCAGACACCACCTCCAAGACTAACACCAACCTTTCTTTTTCCCTCCAATTTACAAAATTTCAGTGAGAGAAGCCTGATGGGAAGCGGTTTTGTCCAGGAACGTTTGTCCCAGTATCCAAGATTGAGGGCAATATTCCATGTTGGCGGGCCATATCCGTCCACTTCGTAGGTCATTTACCACCTTCGGCCTTCTTATACCCCACACGAACGATAGCGCGTCGTGCGTCAATGTTGCGTGCTTGCTTGCGCTGAATGCCCTTCACGCCCTGGATGTGGGTATGAGTGTCAGTGTCGAGAATGCCCACGCCATAGGCCAGGTGGCAATACGCCTTGACGGTGGCCAGCCTGGTGTTAATGGTACCAATGGCGTACCCTTGTAGCTTCTGCCATTCAATGAAGGCCTCCACTTAACCCAGCGCCGATACCGTGCCAGGCGTGGAGATCATTGTAAAAGTCACCTGGAGATGTGCCAACACTCTGAAGAAACCTGGCGAAGGTCAGTAAATCGGTGCGCTGCCTCCGGATCGTCTCATCACGCAAGCCTTCATGATAGCGCGTCAACCTTGTCGCTTTGCTGAAACTCATCGGCCATTGCCGAAACACTGGTCAGTCCGCCAGTAAAATATCGTCTACCGACATTTCATCTTGCATGGTAGGTTACTCCTGTTCTCTTCGAGACTCTTGAGCGTTCAAAGCTCTTTCAGCTTTCCTCAAGAAAATGAATGCCCATGACCAGGCAACACACGGACTTGTCCCACTCGTTTCTACCGCTACAGGACATGCAGGCCCTATAAAAAGAAACTCATGATCTAGTTCGTGGCAAGCTCCACATACGCCACACTTCGCACTCTCGCATACTCGACAGTACGGCAATCCCACAGGGCTCACAGGAATATCGGTGAGGTATTGCTTGATTGCAGCATAGAAGGCCTAACATGCGCGAAGCTGTCATGAAGTGCAAGGTAGCACATTCACCGTTCCATAGATGTTGAACTACAGTAGCTCGTGAAGCTACTCCATCTCGATCCACTCGTGGCAGAAAACTGGTGGCAGAAACGGGAATCTGCTGCGAGTCAGGGCATCGAAACAGATGCATTTGTGCTCAAGTGCAACGGGCAAAAGCAAAAATGACAGGCATAAACTCGCCGCAGAAAAGTTTCCAGGCCAAATACCAAGAATGAATTTGGCTACCTTGCACTTCATGACAGCTTCGCGCATGTCAGGCCTAGAAACTCTGATCGGTGATATGCTGCCCATCCAAGAATTCATATGCCTTTTCTCTTACGTCATGTTCTTCCATTGCTCATCCTCTTTTTGTCCGCTGATATTGTTACCAACTAACCTATATAATGGATTAACTTACCTGATCCATTATGCGATTAGCTCCCTTGGCGTGAGCCCAGCGACGATGACCCCTAACGACCTCGACGCAGTGATCTTTGGCCTCTTCCCACGCAAAGTCATCACGGAGAGAGGGGACGGGGCGGCGATTATTCAGGAATTAGGCGCGTTCTGGCGGTTTATCCAGCGCGTTAACCAACCAAAGCAAGCCCAGCAGATGCTGGCGCGCTTGACGCCGCAGGCTGCGCGCCGCCTCGAACGTGAGTTGCAAGAGTCGGCCAACTTTGGCATGGCCAAGTCCTTTGTTCTGATGGGGCAGGAGGCGGGCTTTGATGTCGAATCGCCTGAAGGCATGCGTGCCTGGGTCGAAGCTTACAATGCCACCGTTGCGCCGACACTGGCTGCTGCCTCTCGGCATGCGGGCGCACAAGTCACGTGCGATTCCCAAAGGCCGGAGGAACGCACCGCAGCGCAAGCCGAAGCG
>CAVPKR010000120.1:0-8337 GCA_963705675.1 Terriglobia bacterium | reverse complement strand
ATCCGTCGTCGTGCCCGAGCCGGGAGCTTTCTTCAGGCGGGGGCCGTTTGAATCTTTGGTGTCCACTTTGCGGCGATTGTGCACATGGCCAGACGGCCCTTCACGTCGTTGAACTCCGAAGTGGTCACCACGTATTCCGGGCGCTTTCAGGAGCTCCTGGATATTCTTCTGCGCGCCTTGATGCGATCTTCGGTCATGCGGATGGGTCGAAACACCTTCGCCATGGTTCCAGGCTTCTTCTTTTCGAGCGACTGGATCTTTTCGAAGAAATCCACGAACGACGTCCGGATCGTAGCCGGTCTTATACATGTATTGCAGACCGAGCATATCGGCTTCGGATTCGAAGCCGCGCGAGAATTGAGGAAGCCCACGGGGATCAGGACGCTGGCCGCCTGACGGATGCCGTAGCCGGCCCAGCCGCCCATGAAGATCAGAGGGATGGTGCGAATTTCGCCACCTCGCCGCGGGTGGCCTGGCGCGTTCCGTGCCGCGCGCGCCACGTGAGCGATCTCGTGCGCCATCACTCCCGCCAGTTCGGCTTCGTTATCCGCCTTCAGAATCAGGCCTGAGTTCACGAAGAAGAATCCGCCCGGCAGCGCGAAGGCGTTGACCTCTTCGGTGTCGATCACCTTGATGGTGAACGGAACCTTGGCGTCGGAATTGCGCACCAGGTTCTGGCCGACGCGGTTTACGTACTCGGCGATGACCGGATCGTCGATGATCTTAGCCTGCCGCTCCACTTCCTGCGCCAGTTGCTTTCCGAGCGCGATCTCTTTTTCTAGCGAGTACCAGTTCAGTCCCTTGCCGACATCGCGATTGCCGATTTCATCAGGGTCTTTCTTCTTATCGTCGGCAAATGCCGGGACGGAAAGCGCGAGGATAACGGCGAGTCCTAAAAGGCGCTTGGAGATGAGTAAGGCCATCGACGGACTCCTTTCATTAGACAGTATAGACCCTTATTTTGTCGCTCAACCGCTCAGGAGCTTTATGCAGCGTCGGACGGCTGGGATCGGGGGTATCGCCTTTGCGCCGATTCATGAGCATCATCAGTCGAGCCTTCACTTGATTCGAACTCCGAAGTGGTCACCACGTACTGGGGCTGCTCCTTGAGCAGCTCCTGAATATTCTTTTGCACCGTCACGATGCGATCGCCGGTTGGCGGATGCGTGGAAAACGCTTTGGACACCAAACCGGGACGCTTCCGGTCGAGCGATTCGATCTTCTCGAAGATATCCACCATGCCGTTGGGATCGTAGCCGGATTTATACAAATACTCGAGGCCCAGCAGGTCGGCTTCGCTTTCGAACGCGCGCCCGAACTGAGAGCATGGTCATCGGGATCAGCAATCCGGCGCCCTGACGCGCTCCGTAACCTGCCCATCCTCCCATGAATATGAGCGGTATCGTGGCCATTTGCGCGACTTGCGCGCGCGTCGCCTGCCGGGTCCCATGGCGGGCGGCGATGTGTGCGATTTCGTGGGCCATTCCGCCAGCCAGCTCAGCTTCGGTTGCGGCGGTGAGGATCAGGCCGGTGTTGACGAAAAAGTACCCGCCGGGGAGCGACAGCGCATTGATGCTGTCATCCTCGATCACTTTGATGGTGAAGGGGAATTTCGAGTCCGAGTTGCGCACTAAATTCTGGCCGACGCGGCTGACGTATTCTGAAATAACCGGATCGTCAATGACGCGGGCGCTTTGCTGGACCTGCTGCGCGATCTGCTTGCCGAGGGCGATTTCCTGCGGGATGGAATACCAGTTCAACCCTTTGCTTACGTCGCGGTTGCCGATCTGGTCGGGGTCCTTCTTGGGGTCCTGCGCAAAGACGGCGGAGGCTAGCAGGGCAAGCAACAGCACGACGCGCATGGTGTATTAACGTATCCTCATAAGAATGGGTTTCATAAACTATCGGGACCAGTTTCCCGTCACCGGGAGCCAGATCTATCTGAATCACGCGTCGGTGGCGCCGCTGTGCCGCCCGGCGGCGGAGGCCATGAAGCGGTGGGCGGACGATGCGCTCGAGAATGGGTCGTTGCATTACGATAAGTGGCTCGAAACATACGACGGGTTACGGATCGCGGCGGCACGGCTGGTCAATTCGGAGGCGTCTGAAATCGCACTGGTCAAGAATACGTCGGAGGGGATCGCGACGGTGGCGATGGGGCTCGATTGGCGCCGGGGGGATACTATTGTCGCCTTCAGCGAGGAATTTCCGGCCAATCAATATCCCTGGAAACGGCTCGAATCAAAGGGGGTAAGGATCAAATGGCTGTCGGTGACCGATCCGCTGGAGAAGATCGACGAGGCTGCGAAGGGGGCTCGGCTCCTGGCGATCAGTTTTGTGCAGTTTTTGACCGGGTTTCGAGCCGATATCGATAAGATCGGGGAGATTTGCCGGAATCGCGGGGTGATCTATTTTGTCGACGCGATTCAGGGGCTGGGGGTTTTTCCGCTGGACGTGAAGGCGGCGAAAATTGACGCTCTGGCGGCGGATGGTCATAAATGGCTTCTGGGACCGGAAGGCTGCGGAATCCTGTACATTTCCGAGCAACTTCAGGAACAAGTGGAGCCGGTGGAGTTTGGCTGGACCAACGTCGCGGGATATAACGACTACGGCTCGCGTGATATGACGCTGCGGCGGGATGCGGGGCGATATGAATGCGGGACGTTGAACACCATTGGATGCTATGGGTTACGAGCGTCGATCGAATTTATCATGAGTGTGGCTCCGGGACACATTGAGGCCTCGGTAGAGCGCTTGGGCGGGCAGATTTATGAGGGCGCGCGGGCCAAGGGATACGAGACGGCTTGCGAGCGAAGTGCGGGCAACGGGTCGGGAATCGTCAGCTTCCGGAAAGCGGGGGTGGATACGGTGGCTCTGGTGGAGCGATTGAAAGAGAATCGGGTGGCGGCGTCGGCGCGCGCGGGATGGGTGCGGATGTCGCCGCATTTCTACATCACGGAGGAAGAAATCGAGCGGGCGCTTCACTGGATATAGATAGTGACCATATCGGTAAAGGCTTCATTGGTCTGGACGGCCAGGCTTTGAGCGCCGGAGTCGACGTTGTCCGGGATCTGAATGTTGAGCTGATAGAGGCCTGCGATGGTCGGTACGAGGCCGGCAAAGGTCACGTTCGAGACAAGCCTGCCGCCTACGTAAATATTGATGGGGCCGGTCATTTTATAGAAGGTGTCGGTTGGGGTGGCTTCACCGTCGGTCACAGGCGGGTTGGTTGCGCCCAGGCCGCCGACATAAACCGAGACGATTTCGCCTCGCGTAGCCGGGCTCGCCTGGCTGCAAAGAGAACCGTCGGCGTGGCGGATGGCTGCGGCGCTGATGCCGTTCGGAGGGACACTGAACACGCCCGGCGCGGTCGCCGCCAGAGGGACTACGACGGAATTTGACTTGGTGCTGCCGACGGTCACGACAATGGTGGCGGTGGAACCGGTGACGCCGTAAGGAACGATCGCGTCTATATAAGGGGAGGCTCCCGTGGTCACGCTATAGACCGGCGCGGCGAGGCCGTTGACGCTTACCTGGACTCCGGCGAGCAGGGTCTTGATGGGGAAGGCCGTGGTGGTGGCGAAGGTGCTGCCGAAGCCGGTTCCGAAGAGGATGATAAATTCGCCCGGAGCGATGGGATAGCCTGGAGGCGAATAGCTGCCGATGTTGAAGACGCCTTGGGGATTCAGGAAGACTCCCGTGCCGGATTGCGGGGTCATCAGGGTTCCGAAGTACAGCTCATAACTTTGGGAGTTGGCGACATCGACTCCGGTGGTGGAAAACGTGTTGCCTGTCGAGGCGACGTCGACTTGGCCGGGAGAGGATGTCCAGGGTCCCGATCCGTCGGGGTTGAGATTATAAATAATGAGCGGCGCGGCGTCGAAGAGTCCGTCGGATTGACGCGTGCGGCGGGACCAAGCTGAATTTCCATCGCCAACGGCGTGAACGGAGCCCGAAACGGCTGCGAGTCTGGCCGGCGCAGTATCGTAACGCATTCCAGCGGCGAAGTAGAAGCCGGTCCAGCTTGCGTTCGTGGCAGCCGTGGAGAACGCTTTCACACCGACGACCAGGCCATGCATGCCGGTGGTCATCGATCCGCCGATAAAATAGCTGCCGTCCTGGGAAACATAGATATTCTTGAAGCCCTCAATGAGTTGGGTGGTTGGCGTGAGACCGGCGGCCTGGGGGAATGTCAGGGCTCCGGTTCCGTCGGCTGAAACGGTATATGTGATGGGGCCGACGGTCTGATTTTGCAGGGTATTGTTGAGATTCGCGGCTTGGCCGGTGACCTTGGTCTCGGCGAAACTGCCGGAGCCGTTGGCGGTCAGTTTGAAATTGGTGTCACGGATGTTGGCGACTCCACCGTTGGGGAATTCCAGACTGGAGACCCAGTAGGGTCCCGTCATGGTGGAGGTGGAGACGGGCTGCGCGGGGGCCGGAATGGCTATAAAAAGATCGAAGACGGTGGGCCCGGCTTCGGTGGAAGAGCCGACCAGCGCGGTCTGGCCCAGGCGGGCATTGACGGTCGCGCCGGATTTGAGGGGGTTCGTGAGGGTGACGAATCCGCCGGGATTCACGGTGTAAGTTCCAGGAGTGGAAAGGGGCGCGGCGGCGGTGGCGGCTACCAGGACCTGTCCTGAGAGCGTGTAATTCCCCTTGCCATCGAAGGTGATAGCGCCCATTCCTGAGTGGGTATCGGTCACATTCGCAGTGCCGTCGGTGATCAGCATCACTTGGCGGAAGTAATACTTGCCGGTCAGAGTGGAGACTTGGGCTGAAGCGAAGGGTACTAAGAACAGGGCCGCGGATAAACACAGATGGGCGCGGATGAATGAAAATTTCATGACTGTAGTCAATGTAACCCTGAAGACTCCCACTCGGACCAGGGGTGAATACGAATTAATGGCCGAATCGCCGTAGCCGCGCCGGGAAAACCATCTTACGCGGTGCAACTCCGGCGGCAAACGGGGGTTTCTTACCTCATAATGGAACGAACGGGGATACACACGATGTTGAAACGCGGGATGCTGGCGGCGGCGGTTTTTGCGGTGACAGCGGGTGGTTTGTGGGTGATCCAGGCACAGGAGCAAGAGACAGCTCCGCCGGGGGTGGCGCATGCCGAATGCACGTTCTTCGGGCCGCAACGGGAACATTTCTTGCCGCACGACCAGAATGGACATGCGCTTAGCGACGTCACGGCGAAAGTGACGGCGATGCTGGGCACCAGTTCGGTCGCGCATGCGGTTACGGCTTCGGCGATGCCGACGGCTCCAGGTGGAACCCGCACGTTTGGGACTGGCAACACTTCGACGACCAGCACCAATCTGATCGATACGTTCATCTGGCAGGCGTTTCAGGCGAATGGGGTGACTCCGGCGGCGCAGACCAACGACTACGAATTTGTACGCCGCGTATACCTGGATTTGACGGGGCGTATTCCGTCTTCGGACCAGGTGCTGAGTTTTGTGGGCGATACGACGGCGAACAAGCGGGCCAATTTGATCGAGACGCTGCTGGCATCGTCGCAGTGGGTGGACCGGTGGACCATGTTCTTCGGCGACCTGTATAAGAATGCGTCGACTTGGCCGAGCACGGGAACGTCGATCGCAACTCAGGGACGCGATGCGTTCAACACCTATATTCGCGCGGGGCTGACGAACGGCACGCCTTATAACCAGGTGGCGAGCGCGCTGATCGGGTCACAGGGGACCAATAATTTCACGCAGGGCGAGCTGAACTGGATCGTGAACGGACGGGTGACGGGGACCGGGATTCCGATTCAGGATACGTGGGACCAGGAGACGGCGAATGTCGCAGACACGTTCCTGGGGATCTCGCATTTGAACTGCCTGCTGTGCCATAACGGACGCGGGCATCTGGACACTCTCAGCCTGTGGGGCGCGAATACGACCAGGATGCAGGCGTGGGGCATGTCGTCGTTCCTGTCACATACCAATTTTCAGGATCCGCTATCGGATACCAGCAATGCGAGTAGTCCGCGGCTCTGGTATGTCAGCGACACGGCTTATAAGACGAATTATCCGTTGAATACGACGACCGGGAATCGGCCGCCGCGGCAGCCGGTGGGGACCACGGCCTCCATCGCGCCGAACTACATTTTCACGGGGCAGGGGCCGAATTCAGGAGAAGGGTACCGGCAGGCGCTGGCTCGGCTGGTGACAGGCGACATGCAGTTTGCGCGGGCCACGGTGAATTATGTGTGGGCGGCGTTTTTCACGATGGGCATTGTAGACCCGCCGGATCAATTCGATCCGGCTCGGCTGGACCCGAACAATCCTCCTCCGTCGCCGTGGACGCTGCAACCGTCGAATCCGGATCTGCTGAATGCGCTGGCTGAGGATTTTGTCGCGAATAAATATGACATCAAGCATTTGATGCGGCTGATCGCGAATTCGCAGACCTATCAATTGGAATCGCAGTACGACCCGAATACCTGGAATCCGAACTGGCAGCCGCTGTTCGCACGGAAACTGGTCCGGCGGCTGTGGGGCGAAGAGGTAACCGACTCGATCGCACTGTCGAGCAATATTCCGAATGCGTATACCACCAACGGGGTGACGTACCCGTGGGCGATGCAGTATCCGGAGCCGGCGGTAGAAGCCAAGCCGTTTCTGCAGGCGTTTCTGCCTGGGGACCGCGACTTGAATCCCCGGCGGCCGGATGGAGCGATTCAGCAGGCGCTGGTGCTGATGAACGATAACACTGTGATGGCAAAGTTGACTTCGACCGGGACCGGGGCGACGCAAAGTTTATTGAGCAAGGCGCTGGCGCAAACGGGGAATGACGGGCTGGCGGCGACCCTGTATCTGAGCATCCTTTCGCGGTATCCGACGGCTGCGGAAACGCAGACTGCCGAGACGTTGTTGAGCTCGGGGAATCGCACGCAGAAGGCGCAGGAACTGATGTGGACCTTATATAACAAGGTCGACTTCATGTTCAATTATTGATGGATGCGGGAAAGACGGGTCAGACCGCGGAAAAACGGGTCAGACCGCTCTGTCCACGGCCGTTGGACTTGGGCGGGGCGAATTGATCGTCGGCGGGGACAGAGTGGTCAGACCCGTTTTTCCGGATTTAGTGGCGAAGGGGTGAGGAAGCGATGAACCGCAAACAATTTCAGAAATTTCTAAAAGAGAATCCGGCTGCGCGCAGGGCGGGGATGTTCCGGAGGCCGGATTGGACCCGGCGGAATTTTTTCAAGGTGATGGGCGCCGGGGTGGCGGGGTCATGCTTCGCGAAGGAGGCGGTCGCGCAGACTTCGACGGGATGCACCTCGCAGAACGTGACGACGCTCAACACGGCGAAGAATGTCATTTTCGTGTTGATGGCGGGCGCGCCGAGTCACGTGGATACATTCGATTTCAAAATGACGGCGGGAGTGACGCCGGCGGCGGCGAATCCGGCGACGGTGAACGGGATTTTGTGGCCCACCGGGATTTTCCCGAAGCTGGCCGCTAACGTGGCGGATATTGCGATTGTGCGGTCGCTGGAGGCGCACGCGCTGGTGCATTCGCTGGGGCAGACCTGGGTGCAGATCGGAAGAAACCCGGCGGCGGCATTGGGGAATATCGCGCCGAATATCGGAAGCATCGTGGCGCTGGAGAAGGCCGGCGAGCGAACGCCCAGCGATGTACTGCCGACATTTCTTGCGCTGAATTCGGATGGCGCGGTGGGGTCGGGATATCTCGACGCCAGCTTTGCGCCGTTCAAATACGATCCGACTACGGCGGGCCTGCCGGATACGTCGAACGCATACGGGCAGAGCCGGTGGACGGAGATGCTCAACACGTTATATACGGAGGACGCTCCGCTGCGGAATAATTCGCCGCTGGGGAAACCGGCGGACGACATGAATAATTTCTACACGTCGGCGCAGAGCATGATGTATAACCCGGCGGTGAACAGCACGTTTACGTACTCGACCGCGGATAGCACGCGATACGGAAGCTCATCGTTCGGCAACGCGCTGATTATCGCGAAGCAGGCGCTGGCGTCGAATATGGGGGCTCGGTTCGTGCAGGTGACGGTGGGCGGATGGGACATGCATGTGAACATTTACGGTCCCAATGGCGACGTGACGAAGGGTCCGAACATTTTCACGCTGGGCAATCAGTTCGACAGCGCGATGTCGGCGCTGCTGGCGGACCTGAAGAGCTCGGGAATGCTGGCGGAGACGATGGTGATCGCGATGGGCGAGTTCGGGCGGACTCCGTATGTTACGGCGGCGGCTGGGCGCGACCACTATCTGAACCAGTTCGCGATGTTCGCGGGCGGGGGCGTGAAGGGCGGCAAGGTGATCGGGACCACGAGAAATGG
>CAVPKR010000119.1:0-7193 GCA_963705675.1 Terriglobia bacterium | reverse complement strand
TTTCACTGAGCCATTCTTCACTCTCCTTGTTCTAAATCGGCCCCGCCGATTTCGCCATCGGAATCGATGCGGACCATGGCTTCGAAAAAGTGGCCGGATCCTCCACCGTGAAATCATAGGGTGAGCGACAACGAATACTGCCACAAGAAGACGCGCATCCACTGCTGCGTCAGAAAGATGTCCGCGCGCTGGACTTCGTTGTCCTGCCCGTGGCGGCGAGGAAGCGCTGGTTGAGCTGGCGCTGGGCGACGGCGATGGCCTCGCGGGACTTGGCGTTGATGGCTTCGTCGAGGCTGCTGAAGAGGGTGCAGAGGTGGATGAAGTTTGCGGAGATGGAGCCGTCGGCGCGGTGGCGGAGAGGAGGGAGGTCGGAGGCGCGGATGGTCATATCATTTTGAATCGGCGCCGTGGCTTCCGCCTTGAAATTCCCATCGCCCGCGGGAATCGTGAAGCGATTGTTGATTGCCGCGATGGTCACGATGCGCTCCTTCGGAGGCTCCTTCGAAAACACCAGGCCGACTCGCGTCCGGTCGCTGCCCGGCTTGCCGCTGGCGGTGTAATGCATCTGGAAGATCAGATCGCTGCCGGCCTTGATCTGCTTGGCCTGCCCCGGCTTCCAGATGTCTGGAACCATTCCCGGCGTATAGACGCCGAGCACGTCGTTGCCTTGTCCCTGGGTATTCAAGAATCGCGCACCCGCGTTGGCCACAGTGGGCACGAACGGGACGCCCGGCTGTGCTTCCGTCAGCCACTTGCTGCCCGGCTCTCGGATGAAGATCACGGCGTGATGCACCACGGTGCGGCCGGAGGGACGAATCTCCACCTGTTGGATCCACTTGTCTTCCGTGAAGCCGGTGGGCACGACGATGTACTGATAATCCACCTCGCCTGAAGCCGGCATATTGAAGGCCTGCGGCATCTCGACGATCGCGTCCGGTTTCGAGATATTCCAGCCGTCCACCCAGTGGCGAGCCTTCGGCGCATCGGCCTTATTGCCCTCCGGAGCGCCCGCGTCCGCCCACGCGGCGATCGTATCGATGTCGGCCTTGCTCAGTGACCGGTCATTCGAGAACTTGCCATAGTGCGGATCGGCGGGCCAAGGCGGCATCTTGTTCTGAAGCACCGCCGCCTTGATCGCTTTCGCCCAGGGACGCGCCTGTTCATACGTCAGCAACTGCATGGGACCGATCTCGCCCGCGCGATGGCATTCCTGGCAACTGTTCTGAAGGATCGGCTCGACGTCCTTATGAAACGTCGGCGCGGCAAAAGCGGCCGCACACACGAATAGCAATAATCCGGTTAAACGCATAATATTCCGTCCTTAAATGAAAACCGGCGAGGAGCGCGATTCGCCCCAACGCCGGTTGATCGAACAATTTAACGATTCTCAGCGGTGGGTTTCGGAGCCTTCTTGGGACGCATCAGGTCCATCGGGCTGGTATCCATCGAAACCGCCACGTCGAAGAACCCGAACATCATCTCGTCCCAGCTCTGCTCGCCGTAATGAACTTCCTTGGACGCATCCGGGTTGGCTGGATTGTTCACCGAATTATCATAGTGCGCGGTGCACTCGATGGTAGTGCCCTTCGGCAGGAACAGCGGCTTGTCCAGGTAATAGGAAAGCTGCCAGCTAAAGCTGTAGTGCGGGACGCTCAACAGGGTCTCGGTCTTCCCGTCCGGATAGGTGACGCGGAAATCGAAATCCTTGCCGCGGAGGTGCATGTGCGGCAGCATCATGACCAGAGTCGAATCCGCCTGCAGCGTGATCTTCGAATCCACGCGATAATCCGGGTCGCCCGCGGGGATCTTAAAATCCGCGGTAGTGGCGGCCAGGGTCAGAACGCGCTCCTTGGGAGTCTCTTTCGAGAAGATCAGTCCCACTCGGCTCTTGTCGCTGCCCGGCTTCCCATCCGCCGTGTAGTGGAGCTGGAAGATAATGTCGGCGCCCTTGGGAACCAGTTTCACCTGACCCGGCTTCAGCGTATCCGGTACCGTGCCGGGAGCGTAACCGGCCAGGAAGTCTCCGCCGAATCCGCCACCGCCACCTTCACCGGCCTTGGGCTTCTCGGGCACGAACGGCACGCCGATCGGCGCGTCTTTCATCCACGGCGAGCGAGGATCGCGAATGAACGCAATGATGTGATGCGTGTGCTGACGATCCGTCGGCCGAGCCTCGGCGAACTGCACGTATTTATCTTCCGTGAAATTCGTCGGCATCCGGACATATTGATAGTCGATGGTGCCAGAGGTGGGAACCTCGAAAGCCGTGGGAACCTCAAACACGACATCCGGCTTGCCGATTGCCCAGCCTTCCGCGAAGGCCACCGGCGCCTGCGCATCCTCTGGATTGCCCGCTTTGGCGCCTGAGTCGACCCACGCCACCAGCGTCTTCACGTCGGCTTCCGACAGTCTGCGGTCATTCGCAAATTTGCCATAGTGCGGGTCCGCGAACCATGGCGGCATTTTCTGCGTGAGTACCGCGCCCTTGATTGCCTTCGCATACGGCCGCGTGCTTTCGTAATTCAGGAAAGACATCGGGGCGGCTTCGCCAGGCCGGTGACAGCTCTGGCAGTTTTCTTGAGAACCGGGAGAACATCCTTATAAAACGTCGGTTCGGGAACCGGCGCCGCGACAACCACCGCGGCACACATCAGGCTCAAAGACAATAGGCGCATTTAAATCCTCCAGCTTCTCCACTATACGATGGTTCCGCCCGATTTCGTTCCTTCGATTTTTGAGCTTTAAAGGCTTGCGAACACGCTTCCGGGCCACAAAATAACGGTTCTCATGCACTTAACAGCGTTAATAGCATAAACGGACCATTTGTAAATTATTGTAAGGACCCCTCACCGCCCCCCGATACTCTGAAAAGACGAGGATTCCCCGGGGTTTCCGAACCTCGGTACCGCATAGACTCGCCAACGAATCTGGCCCGCTTCCTGAAAAGGAACTGACGTTTCGCGTGTCGGGATCACCATGAAGGAGCCATCAGTCTCGCCGCGATTCCATTCGACCACGTAGGATTGCGCGCCGGGGACCGCTGCCCAGGACAACGTCCCATTCGAGTGGGGCATTTGAGCGGGTGCGGGAAGCACCGGCCGTTCGCCAAAGCCAGCCAGTCCCCGAGCCACTTGCGACCGGACTACTTCTTCATTCCCATCGCCTACATAGTAGGCAGCCACTTTACCCTTGCGGTCAATCACGGCGAGTGTCGGATAGCTGCCGACTTCATATTGACGAGCCACATTGCCCGCCGGCGCTACGGGAAGCGTGGTCCCTCGAAACGCGCGTAATTGAGATTCGTCGTCGCCGACATTCACCGCCAGTTTCACGACGTCCCGCGCATCGTATTTTTCAAGCGCCGCCAGCGGCGCGGAGCAGGCTTTACATGAACTATTCCAGAATTCGAGCGCGACCACTTTCCGGCTAGGCGGTCCAGCGTCCACTGCTCGCCGGCCAAATCCCTCAATACGAAACCCGGCGCATTTTGCTGGAGCAGCGAATAACCCGGCGGAGTCCAGCGAGCCAGCAGATCCGGCTTAGGCTGCGCGTGAATCAACTTCTCGTAATGATCGATGCGCCCCTGATCGAATTTCCAGAACGCGCGGCACAGGCCGAGATACTGGAGCACGGCATCGCGCTCGCCGGCGTTGAACAGATCCTGCGCCAGCGTCATCTTGGGCCCGTTCGATCTCAGGCTTGGAGAATCCTTCCCGCGCGCGGATTCGAGCAGCCGCTCTTTGGCCTCCTCGCGATTCCCTTGATCCAAGGCAACCCGGCCCAGCATCGTTTCCGCGGCTTGTACCAGGTCGTCGTGATTACCAGTTTTCGGATTGGCAGCGGCCATTTCGAGCAGCATTCTCGATTCCCGAGCCGCCGCCGTAGAATCGCCCGAATCGAACTCGGCTTCGAGCAGATCCGGCATGACGCGCAGCTTCTGACCATCGTTCTGTGCGACCGCGAGCGCATTTTCGAGCAATTTGATCTTCGTCGAAACATCCAGCGTCATGGCGGCGTCGCGCTGATACACCGCGATGAGCACATTCACCCAGTCCGGTTTCGTGGGATCCATGCGGTGGGCGCGCCCCAGCCAGTCCTCGGCCAGCTTCAAGGGATCCTCGTCTTCCAAAGCTCCGTCGCGCAGTAGAAATCCCGCATTCTGCGCCAGGAACTCTCCCGCGTGGCCAACCTGCGACGGGAATGAGGACCCTTCAATATCGCGTCGCGCATCCAGTGCCGCTGAAGATTTTTGCAACGCCCGATCGAGGCTCGCCAACAGACCACGATTGTCGATTCGTGTGGCGCCGACAAACGCGAGCGCGTCCAGCACCCCCCGCTCCCTGGCCAGTGCTGGATCTCCGGGATGCTGCGACCATGCGGTCTCCAGCAGCGCCCGCGCCTGCCGCGGGTCGGCTCCGCGAAAGAAGTGTACGGCGTTAGCGATCACACCCGCCGGCGTACCCGGCTCCTCCGCCCGCGCCCGCCATTTGCGCGCGACTTCTGCATCGCCGGCCGGATCACTCGGCGGCCCTTGGGGATCAATGGTCGCGAAGGGACCGCTCATGATCGGCGCGTCGGGACGATGGTCGATAAACCACAGGATGTGACGCAGGTGTCCTTCGAGTGCCTCGCCCACCGACGAATCGTCCCCAGTGGTCATGTTGCTATAACGTTGGAGCAGATTGACGCGCGCACCAGTGTCTTCGGGGTTTCGTGCGACCGCTTTTTCCAGACGTTCGATCTCGTCGCCGGGATAACGGGTTTGCGCGAATATCGAGGCTGCGAAAAGAAAGGATAGGATAGTCCGCATGCGCTGGTCCTCCTTAATCTTCCTGCTATTCATTATGACGCGCGCCGGAGCGCAGACGTTGGACGAAACCGTTCATGCGGCGATCGCAGGATTTCCAGGCAACGTCAGCCTGTTCGCGAAAAACCTGGATTCAGGCGCCACTTTCGCCCTGCGCGCCGACGATAAAGTACGCACCGCGAGCACCATCAAGCTCGCGATTCTGGCCGCGACGTTTGCCGCCGTGGCTGAGGGCAAGACAAAGTGGACGGATGCCTCGACGCTGCATGACGCGGACAAAGTGACCGGCTCCGGCGTGCTCACCGAATTCTCGGATGGCGACCGGTTCACACTGGCTGATTTGGTGCATTTGATGATCGTGGTCAGCGACAATACCGCAACCAATCTGGTTCTCGACCGCATCACGTGGACTATGTGAATGAGCAGATGGATAAACTGGGCTTGAAGCAAACGCGCTCAATGAGGAAAGTACTCGGGGCTAATCAGGACTTGAGAGATCTGAGTGGCGTCAGCCGCGCCGGACGGGAGCCTGAGAACGCGCGCTTCGGTATCGGCTCCACCACGCCGCGCGAGATGGTAACGCTGATCGAAAAAATCGAGCGCGGCGAAGTCGTCAGCGGGGATGCATCGAAAGAAATGCTGAAGATCCTGAAGCGCCAGCAGGACCGCAACGGCATCGCGCGCCACATGGGGGAAATGCCGGTCGCGAACAAATCCGGTGCGCTGGATCACCTGCGCAGCGATGTTGGAATTGTTTATTCCCCGGGCGGCCGGATCGCCATGGCGATCACTTGCGACGATAATCCCCAAGTCGACTGGTCGAGCGATAACCGCGGGTTGTTGACGATAGCGAGTCTCGCCGATGCTCTGGTCGCGGGGCTCGCGAAGAAATAATCACTTCACGAAAATGCTTTTCGGGATCATCGCATGCACTCCCTTGGTCCCGTCCACAAGCTGAGTGATATCCATGTCCACCGCGACACTGGTCAGCGCGTATGCGTCTTCCCAGGTCATGTGCTTTTCTCGACATCAGAAACTCGATGGTCTCGATGCCCGCAGATGCGAGCCGCCTGCGTCAAGTCGGCGTCGATCCCCATGGTGATGTAGTGCGTCGGCGTCTCGGCGCGGGGCCATTTCAGCTGCATGTCCTTGCGCACGATGAACTGGAACACGCCGGTTAAAGAAGTCTCCATCGCCGTGATGTCGATCTCGCCGTTGCCCATGCCTGCGTGGCCGTCGCCGACCTCGAACAGCGCGCCTTTGGCGTGGATCGGAATGTACAGCGTGGTGCCCGCCACCAGCTCTTTATTGTCCAGATTTCCGGCGTGTATTGCCGGGAGGAGCGCTGTTTACCTTTCCCTCCGATTCCGGCGGCGCGATGCCCATGCTGCCGAAGAAGGGCCGCAGCGGGATGTCGATGCCGGGGCCGAATTGACCGATCATCTGTCCTTATCGAGGGGGATGATCTTGGTCCGCCGGTTCTGGAATCAGGTCCGAGAGAAAGCCGCCCGTGCTGTTGAAGGCGTAGGGCGCTCCCAGGCGAATTTCTTTGATCCGAACTTCGAGCACGTCGCCGGGCTCAGCGTCTTCAATCGCGATGGGGCCGGTCAGGGGATGGCCGCCGGGACCGCGGGCTTCGCGCGGAATTTCCTTGTAGATTCTGAGGATCTCTGGCTCAATCTGGTCCTCGCGCAGACCCGCGCGCTCGAGCGTCATAGGGTTGCCGACGGAAACGCATTGGACCTCCACCGTATCGCCGGACTTGACGGTCAGGACCGGTTTCGCGCCGGCCCAGTAATAACCCCAGGCGATGGTTTCAGGGGTGACCTTGAGTTTGTAGTCGGCGGCTGAAAGGAGTGAAGCGGCCAGCAGCGGGATCGGCAGGTATCGAATCATTTCCGCTATCGTGACACAAACCGGAAACGATTTGTGCGTTTACCTCATATAGGAGTACAGTAACGAATACGGAGGAGAGGACACTATGGCATTTTGCCCGAACTGTGGAGCTCAAGTAGAAGGGAAATTTTGCGCCAAGTGCGGTTCAGCGGTGGGCGTGGCGCCGGCCCCCGGGGCGTATACGCCGCCGCCCGGCGATCCTGGGGGCTACACGCCGCCGCCCGGAACGCCCGGAGGAGGTTACGCGCCGCCCCCGGCGGCTCCAGCAGCGGCAGGCATGCAGGAGAATGTTGCCGCCGCGCTGTGCTATCTGCTCACCTGGCTCACCGGGATTCTGTTCCTGGTGCTGGAGCCCTACAACAAGAACCGGAACATCCGCTTCCATGCGTTCCAGGCCATCTTCTTCGGAGTCGCCTTCACCGTGCTCTGGATCGTGGTCAGCATGTTGACTGTGATGCTCTCCCTATTGGGCTTATTTTTCATGGCTTGC
>CAVPKR010000118.1:0-37638 GCA_963705675.1 Terriglobia bacterium | reverse complement strand
CCAGCTCGAAAAGGAGTTGGAAGAGAATGAGCCGCGGGAAATCAAGGTGACATGGATCGAGCCGGTGAAGACGGAATCACAAGAATAGGGTACGAACAACTTCCCTCACAGCGGAGGTTTCACGATTCGAAGGCACGGTTTAAAGGGTTTTCAGGGCCGATCGGGTCGGGAAAGAGCCGGGCGCTTTGTCATGAGGCGCTGCGGCTCAGTTATCAGAATGTGGGGCGGACGGGATTGATTGGCGCTCCGACTTATCCGATGCTGCGGGACGCGACACTGTCGGCGCTGTTGGAGCTTTTGGAGCAACGGAAGATCGCGCACGACTTGAATCGGGCGGATAACTTTTTAGTGCTGCGAGATACACGGTCGAAGATTTTGTTTCGGGCGGTGGAGGAGTTTGAGAGGCTGCGCGGAAGCAACCTGGCTTGGTTCGGGCTGGACGAGCTGACCTATACGTCAGAAGAGGCTTGGATACGGCTGGAGGGAAGGCTGCGGGATCCGGAGGCGTCGCGATTATGCGGGTTTGCGGTTTGGACGCCTAAGGGATTCGATTGGGTTCACGAGAGATTTGTCGCGAAACAGATCGCGGGGTATGAAACGGTGGTGGCCGATCCTTTTGAAAATCGCTTTTTATTGGATCGAATTCCGGATTATTACGATCGGTTGAAGAGTAGCTACGATGCCAGGTTCTATCAGCAGGAAGTCTTAGGGGCTTACCTGGCCATGAACGCGGGGCGGGTTTATCACGCGTTCGAGCGGGTGGGGAATTTGGCTGAGACAGAGATCCGGCAGAGCTTGCCGCTATTGTGGGCGCTCGATTTTAACGTCGATCCGATGTGCTCGGTGGTGGCGCAGATTGCCGGTGAAGAAGTGACGGTGTTGGATGAGATTGTACTGAGCCGGGCGAGTACTTATGACGCTTGCGAGGAGTTCCTGCGGCGGTTTCCGGCGCATCCGGCGGGGCTGGTGGTGTATGCGGATGCGACGGGGACCCGGATGCAGACTTCGGGGACAAATGACATCGCGATTTTGAAAGAGTACTTCGAGCGTGGGGCGCATGGGAATGCGGAGTTTAAGATTCCAACGTCGAATCCGCCGGTGAGGGAGAGGGTGGCGTTGATGAATTCGAAGCTGAAATCGGCCGCGGGAGACCGGGTGTTGAAAATAGATCCGAAATGCGGGGAATTGATACGGGATTTCGAACAGATTACCTACAAGGAGAACAGCATGATCGTGGACAAGGATCGAGATCCGAGGCGGACGCATTTATCGGATGCGCTGGGGTACCTGGTGTGGCAGGAGTGCAGGGAGTCGCCGGGCGTAGGTGAGCGGGGGTTGAGATTGATTTGATTGGGGAACCGAAATGTTTGATATCGATCGAGAGCATCCGCACTATATCTTGCGGAAACAGACGTGGCGGCTGTACCGGGATTTGTATTCGGGCGGGGAGCAATTGCGGCTGAATGCGCAGCATTACCTGGTTCGAAGACAGAGAGAGCCGGGGGATGTTTATGCCGAGAGGCTCGACCGGGTGTTTTATGAGAACTATATCGGGTCCATTGTGGATTGGTATGCGGCGACGCTGTTCCGGCAAGAGCCGGTGTTGATGTTCGATGGGGGAAACGACCCGGCAAGGAGTTTCTATGGAGCGCTGGTGGACGACGTGGACCGGAAGGGAACGGGGCTCACGGATTTTTGGCGGCGGCAGTTTGTCGAAGCGCTGATCGCCGGAGTGAGTTTCGTGCTGGTGGATTTTCCGCGGGCTTCGCGGAAGGCGGGAAGCCGGGCTGAAGAAGATGCGTTGGGGGCTTCGCGGGCATACCTGGTGGATTATGCGGCGGAGGATGTCATCAATTGGAGCTTCGACGATCAGGGAAGTTACGAGTGGGTGGTGATCCGGACGAAGAGCATCCTGAAGGACCGGGTGGAGGATGCGGAGTGGCGGACGGAGACTCGATGGGCTTATTACGACAAGCAGACCTTTCGAATTTATAAGAAAAACGACGGCGAGAGCGCGGTGACGCTGGTGGATCAGGGGACGCATGGGCTGGCGAAATTGGGGCGTGTGCCGTTGTTCCCACTGCGAATTCCCGAGGGGATGTGGCTGTTGAATCGCGCGGGGCTGCTGCAACTGGAGCATTTCAACAAGTCGAATGCGCTGGCTTGGGCGCTGACGATGGGGTTGTTCGCGATGCCGGTGGTTTATTCGGAGCGCGAGTGGAGCCAGATGGTGGGCGAGAGTTACTACATCCAACTGGCGCCGGGGGATCGGTTTGGGTGGACGGAACCGGAGGGAAAGGTTTATCAGATTGCGGCGGACAATCTGACGAGTTTGCAGGAGGAGATTTACCGGATTTGCTGGGTGGCGCAGGCGGGCGGGTCGTTGGACAAGGGGGCTCGGCAATCGGGGGTGAGCAAGCAGTTGGATTCCTCGATCACGCAGGAGGTTCTGCGGGGGTATGGGGACGCGGTGAAGGAGCAGATCCGGCGGGTGTTGAAGTCGATCGAAGGGGCGCGCGAAGACGGGATCGAAGTTACGGTGGCAGGCGTGGATGAGTTCGATATTGCGGACTTTTCATCGGAATTAACGGATGCGCAGACGCTTTTAGGGCTGGGCGTGGGGTCGCCGACGTTAAAGAAGGAGATATTCAAGAGATTATCGCTTAAATATTTGAGCGACGCGCGGCAAGAAGTGAAGGATCGGATTGTAGAGGAGATCGAAAGTGCCTGAGGACGAGAAACCGGCGGGTGAGGATGTTCGGGAAATGATTCGGGCGGTGGTGGAGGAGTTTGTAGCGGGCGGATCCGGCTCGGCAGGCAGAGCTGGCAGAGGAGCGGACGCGGCGGGAAAGCCTGGAGCAGCGAGTGAACGATTTGGTGGCGGAGAATCAGCGGGCTCGGGCGGCGGCGGAGATGGCGGAGCGGAGTGCGTCAATCCGGACAGAATTGCAGAAATTGGGCGTAACGAAGGTGGAATTGGCGTATCGGGCGGTGAAGGACGACGTGTATCGAAGCGAGGATGGGCGGATTTTGGCGCAGGGCGGGGCGGAGCTGCGGGAGTATCTAGCGCAATTTGTCGGGGAGAATCCGGAGCTGCTGCCGGCGCGGCTGGCGGGCGGATCGGGGACGGGAACGGGGCAGGCGGGGTCACGATTTGCGGGTGAAGGCGGGGGCGTTGACTTGTCGAGAATCAAGCCGGGAATGGACGCGGAAGAGTTGGAGCGGGCGCGGCAGGAAGTGGCTCGGGTGGCGGCGCAAACGCTGCGCGGGTTATAGCCGCAAGTGAAGTAACGAAATAAACAATTAAATAGGAGAAGAAATGGGAGCAATTACATCAGCAAACGTCGCAAGTGCGATTGTCAAATTGGTTGCGGCCGATGCGCTGCCGGCCTTGATGGGGAACCTGGTGATGGGGAACCTGGTGAATCGGGATTATGAAGCGACGCTGGCGAGGGCGGGCGATACGGTGAACGTGCCGATTCCGCCGACTATGACGGCGAATAACATTTCCGATGGAGCGTCGGTACAGCTTCAAAATCCCGATCCGGGAATGGCGTCGATCGTATTGACGACATCACGTGGAGTCGTCGTTTCAGATTCCAGATGTCGCGAAAGTGCTGGCGGTGCCGGATCTGTTGAAGCTGTACATGCAGCCGGCGGTGGTGGCACTGGCTGAGAGAATCGAATCGGACTTGCTGGCGTTGTACGCGTCGTTCAGCGTGAATGCGGCGGTGGGAACCGGGGGCACGGCGCTGACAGAGGCGGCTGTGGACTCAGGCGGAATCGGAGTTGTTCGCGGCGAAGGTTCCGGCCAGCGCGGCGAAATATCTGGTGGTGGATTCGAACGCGTACTCGGCTTTGCGGCAAATCCCTCGATTCAGCGAGTTCAACACGGCGGGTGAAGCGGGGTTGCGGGCGTTGGTGGATGGGGCGGTGGGCAAGATGAAGGACTTCTACATCTTCCGGTCGCAGTTCGTGCCGAAGACGGGAAGCTCGCCGATTACGACGCACAATCTGGCCTTCGCGCGGGATGCGATCGGGCTGGTGGTTCGAAGACTGCCGCAGCCGCTGCCGGGAACGGGAGCGATCGCGGAGTATGCGGAGCTGGGGAACTTCGGGATGCGGGTGACGATGAGCTATCAGCCGAATACGTTGGCTCAACAGTTCACGGTGGACGTGCTGTATGGGGTGGGGGCGCTACGGAATAATTTCGCGGTGCAGGTGAATTCGTAGGGCGTTCGCGGGGTTTAGCGGGCCTTGCGGCCCGCGTCGAAAAGGGGACAGACCGCTCTGTCCGCTGAAGGGGTAGGGTGCAGCGGGGCGGCTGCGTGGGCTGGGGACAGAGTGGTTCAGTCCCCTTTTCGAAAGAAAGAAAGGTAAAGAGATGAATTTGCGGGCTTATTACCAGAGAATTCGAAGTATTGAGGCGGGGATTGAGGAAGAAGCGGTGGTGATTGTGAGCCGGGACACTTCGGATGGGGGACGCGCCGGGGTGCGGACGGATGTGCCTCGGGCGGTGGCGGCGAGGATGATCGTCGAGGAGTCGGCGGATTTGGCGACGCCGGAGGTGGCAGCGGCGTTTCGAAGCGAAGTGGAGGCCAAGTGGAGAGCTTCGCATCTTAAGGAGCAATGAAAATGGCCCTTCTGACCGATGGGAATCCGAACGACACGGTAGCCTTGCAGGTTTACGAGACGATGATTCTCAACGTCGCGGTGATTGAGGCGATCGATTTGGGAGCGAAGCTGGGGCTGGCGACGGAAGAGATTTCAGAAGATGTGCTGGATATTTTGCTGGATCACACCCGGTCGGCTGATCCGCAGTCGACGATACGGCGGATGATCGGGGTGTCCGACGTGGTGGTTTCTCCCCAGATGAAGCGGTGGCATGCGCTGCACACGCTGGAGATCGTGTACCGGGACGCGTTTAATAATCAGCTGAATGACCGGTATCAACCGAAATGGCTGGAATATCAGACACTTTCGAAGAATGCAAAGCAGAAGACGATTAATGTCGGGATCGGGCTGGTGATGATGCCGGTGCCGGAGGCGCAGATGCCGGTGCTGGCGGCAATCGGGTTGCCGGGAGCATCGGATACGATTTACTACGTTTCGGTGACGTGGGTGTCGGCGTCGGGGGCGGAAGGGGCGCCGAGTTTGGTGACGGCGTTTGAGTCGCCCGCCGAGAATGCCATGACGGTGATGGCGGTGAATCCGCCTGCGGTTGGAACAGGGTTCAATGTGTACGTGGGGATGACGGCGTCGACGCTGACGCTTCAAAACAGCGCGCCGGTGCCGGCGGGAGAGACGTTCACGGTTCCGCCGGGGACGCTGATCGCGGGGGTTCCCGTGGGAGACGGGCAGGATCCGGATACGTTTATCGTCGGTGGGCCGACGTTGAGGCGGGGGTAAAAGGCGTGGCACAGACAGCGAGCATTGCGGCGGCGCAGTTTTCAACATTCTTGAAAGATCCGGCGGCGGGGGTGGGCGCGGCGGCGGCGACGCTGGCGGCGGAGTCCGGGATTCCGCTGGCGCCGCTTCCGCCGGCGATATCGTGAGCCAGAACGTGACGATCGCGATTGCGGAGCGGAGCACGGCGGTGAAATATCCGGTGGTGCATGTGTACTCGAATCGGGTGCGGAATTTATTAACGGAGAAATTCCGGACATTTTCGGGAAAAGTGCAAACGGTGGCGGAAGTTCGCGTGTCCCAGGACCGGATCGAGGGGATTGAGGATCAATTGCGGTTATATGTGGACGCGGTGACGCAGGTGCTGGATACGAATCGGGGGAGCTGGGGGCAGGGGATGTTTTTCACGGGCGGGTATGAGGTGATTTTCGACCCGGTGCAGCAGGGCGGGTTGAATCATTTGCAGGTGGCGAGGGTGACGTTCGAAGTGGATCTGTCTAGTTAAGGGGACCAAAGTTCATGTCATGTTGTTATACATCGTCGAATAGCGAGCGGGTTTATACGGCGCTGGAATCGGCGTACGGAGTGGTTCCGGCGATCACGGCGGCGAACCGGATCCCGATTGTCAAGCTGACGGCGAAGCAAGTTCCGGAGCAGACCAGCCGCCGCGATAAGACAGGAAGCCGGACGTTTCCGGGGTTGCCGAATACGATTCGGAAAACGACGAGCTTCGGATTAAACACGTTCATGACGGAGTGGACGAATCAGACGGTTCAGCCGACGCATGGTCCTCTGTTTCAGGCGGCGATGGGGGCGGCTCCGGTGTTCTATGAGGGCGGCACGGTGGCTTCGGTGACGGGCGGGACGGAGATCGCGTTCACGGCGGCGCACGGATTGAGCGCGGGACAGGGGGTGGCATTCGGGGGCGAGATGCGGTTTGTCGCGGCGATCCAGGATACTTTGACGATTTTTCTGAATGCGCCGTTCAACAAACCGCCGATCGCGGGGTCGACGTTCGGGATCACGATTACGTTCGGGCTGGCGGAGACGTTGGGGAGCGTGAGTATTTTCGACTACTGGGATCCGATCGACGGCGGTGCAGCGAATTCTGGACGGCGCGGCGATGAACACGATGACTGTGAAGGTCAACGGGGATTTTCAGGAATTCGATTTTGCGGGGCCGGGCTCGGGATTTGATCGACAGCGCGAGCTTCACGTCGGGGCAGGGCGGGTTCAGCCGTATCCGGCGGAGCCGGCGCAGACCGGGTTCGATTACACGATTGTGCCGGGGCATTTGGGTGAGATTTGGATGGGCGTGACGCCGGCCGAGTTTCTGACGCTGACGGCGGCAACGTTGACTTTGGATAACGATATCGAACTGCGGGTGAAGGAATTCGGGAGCGACTTGGCGCGGTGCCTGGCGGCGGGGCCCCGAAAGGTAACGCTCGATTTCGAATTGTTCGAGATGTGCGACGCGCAGACGGCTGCGTTGTATCAGGCGGCGCGGCAGAGGTCGCCGATCTCGGTGATGCTGCAACTGGGCGAGTCGGCGAATCAATTGTTCGGGGCGTATATGCCGGCGATGGTGCCGGAGGTTCCGGAGTTCGACGACAGCCAGACGCGGCTGCAATGGAAATTTTCAAACGATCGGGCGCAGGGGACGGTGAATGACGAGCTCTATATCGCATTCGGTTGAGGCGTACGAAAGCTCGGTTTGGTTCGATTCACAGACGCGGGCGGGGGTGAGGTTTGGAATTGCCCGGGTGTCGTTTGGGCGGCGGATCGAACTGGCGCGGCGGATTCGAGAGATCGGGCGACAGATGGAGTATCTGGAGGCTGGTAAAGACGCGCGAGAGAAGCTGGAGGCGGCGGTGGCTTCGGCGGAGATCGATCGCGCGTACCTCGAGTGGGGGCTGATTGGGGTGGAGGGAATCGAGATTGACGGGGCGGCGGCGACTCCAGGGTCGGTGATCGAGGCGGGGCCGGTGGAGCTGGCGGCGGAAATATTGGGCCGCATTCGGAACGAGTGCGGGTTGAGCGAAGACGAAAGAAAAAACTGATCGTCGCATTCCATTTTCAAAGTTCGAGCCAGGCCGCGTGGCGATGCGACGGGTGCCGGAAGCAAGGGCTGGAGGCACGGCGGCGGTGCGGCTGGCTTCCCGAGGAAAAACGCGGGCCGAAGAAATTGGTTTGGGCGCGGGGGCGCGTGGGGGCGGAGGAGTGTCCAAAGTCGCTGGTGACTCCGCAGAGCATGGAGTGGATGGAGCGGTTTTTCACTTGGAAATTCGAGGGCGGGCGGGAGATTCGGGAATTGCAGGCGCGGGATGCGGATGCGTTTCTGACGCTCGAAAGGGAATGGCGGTCGAACGATGGCGAACACAAATCCACTGAATGAAGTTACGAGTTTGCTGGGGACTTCGGGGGATCATCGGGATCGGGCTCCGGGGGGAATAGCGGGACTAGCGCGCTTACGCAGCAATTGACTTCGTTGACGTCGCAGCTTCAGCAATTGCAAAGCGTCAATCAGACGCAGATCGATACGCTACAGGCGAATACTCAGGCGGTGACGCAGAATTCCACGGCGAAGAGCAGCGGAGGGTCTTCGACGGCGAGCTCGGTGGGGAGCACGATCGAGAGCGTGCTCGGGTTTGGGCTGGGGCTGAGTCCGCTGATTTCTGGGCTGGTGAGTTTATTCGGGGGCGGCGGGAGCAGCGCGCCGGCGCCGCTGGTTCCTTATGTAGCTCCGTTGCCGGTGCATGCGCAGGCCGGGATTAGCGGGTCGACGGCGGGGGCGTTCGGAGTGGATACGGCAGACGGCGGACTGCCTCGGGCGGCTCCGGCGGCAGGGTCGTCGACGACGGCGATCACGGTGAATGTGCAGGCGATGGACAGCCAGTCATTTCTAGATCACAGCGACGATATCGCGCAGGCGGTACGGCAGGCGATGTTGCAATCGACCACGTTGAACGACGTGATCAGGGCGGTATAGCGTGGCTAATTTTCCGGCGTTGAAGACGGGAGCGGTGGCGCAGTATGGGTCCGACCAGGTGCTCGGGTATTCGACACAGGTGCTGCGGTTTTTGGATGGGAGCGAGCAGAGGTTTCCAGGGTGTGGGCTGGCGTTGCATCGGTGGGTGATCCGGCTGGACCTGTTGGACGAAGGGGAGTTGGCGGCGCTGGAACAATTTTTCTTGAGCCAAGGGGGGCGGGCGGGGACATTCGGATTCACCGATCCGTTCGATGGGACGGTGTATGCGAGCTGCAGTTTTGACGTGGATGAGTTGGACCTGAAGTTTAACGAATCGTCGCGCGGGCAAACGCAGGTGACGATCAGGGAGAACCGAAGTTAATCATGCTGGTGTTTCCACAACTGGTGACGGGCGCGTCGGCGCTTTATCCCGTGACGAAAAAATCGATTCAGCGAACGGTGGTGAACACGCTGGGGGACGGAAGCACGGTGGTGCTGGCCGACCCGGAGGCGGCGGCATCGGCGTGGGAACTGAAGGCGTCGGGAATGACGCTCGCGGAGTGGACGGCGATCAAGACGCTGTTCCAAGCGGTGTCGGGGATGTGGGGGACGTTCACCTTTCTAGATCCCACGGGGAATTTGTTGACGCAGAGCGAGGATTTGGGCGCGGGGGCTTGGACCAACGGGGCATTGATCGAGCTGACGACGGGGATGGGGGATCCGTTGGGGACTGCTCGGGCTACGCGGGTGGTGAATGCGGGATTGGCCGCGGAATCGGTGGCGCAGGTCTTGAGTGTGCCGGGGAATTTCGAATATTGCCTGAGCACATGGGCGCGGACGACGGGCGGATCTAGCGCGACTTTGGGTTTTTCTACTACGGGAGCTTCGGCGCAGAAGACGGTTGCGTTGAGTACTACGTGGAGGCGAATCGTACTGGCGGGAAATCTTGCACAGGGCACGACGTCGATGACTTTCGCGGTTTCGCTGGCGCCGGGGGCTACGGTGGATTTGTTCGGGATGCAGGTGGAGGCTCAACTGGGGGCGTCGGATTACAAGGTAACGCAGGACCAGGGCGGGGTTTATGCGAAGGCTCGGTTCGGCGCGGACAAGCTGACGGTGACGGCGCAGGGGACGGATGTTTATGACGCGACGATTCAGATCGTGGACACGGAGGGATAGGGCATGGCTACGATCGACGAGCTGAAAGAACAGGAAGCGCCGCCGACTCCGCTGTTTCTGTTCGACTGCGTGCTGAGCTCGGGGTCGGCGGAGCGATGGAGCACGCATGCGGTGACGTTCGGCGGGAATGCTTACGCGGCGAGGCTGCTGAAACATAATCTATTCGAATTGCGGGGATCGTCAGTGGATGGATTGGACGGGTCGGCCGTGGTGCAGGTGTCGCTAGCGAATGCGGACTCGCATTATTCGGAGATCGAGCGGGAGACGGGGTTCAAAGGCGCGCAGGTGACGGTCCAGTTTTTGTTTTACGACCTGGCGACGGGGGCGGCGGCGTCGGAGGCTCGGGTGGTATTTCGCGGAGTGGCGAATCCACCGGATCAAATCACGGAATCGGCGCTGCGGGTGGCGTTCAACAACCGGCTGAGCTTGCAATGGATCGTGCTGCCGGAGGTGCAGATCCTGCGGCGGTGCCCGTGGATGTTTCCGTCGAACCTGGCGCAGCGGGAAGAGGCGTTCAACGGAGGCGTCAAGGGAAAATATTCGGCGCTGTATAAATGTGGATATTCGGCGGATATAACCGGCGGATTCGGCAATTTAAACAGCGGGGCGGCATTTACGAGCTGCGATTTCACGCGGGCGTCGTGTACGGCGCGCGGGATGTTCGATATCGATACTTCGACGAACGTCAACCGGCGGTTCGGGGGCCTGGAGTTTGTGCCGCCGCAGATTGTGGTGAGGAGCTTCGGCGAATCGGGAACGCATCTTTCGCCGCTGCAAGACAATCTGGCGATTTATAACGATCCCGTGCCGCTGGTGTATGGAACGGCGTGGTATCAGCCTCCCATCGTGTTCGCGCGCAACGACGGGAATCTGACGCGGATGGAATTGCTGCTGGGGATGGGCGAGATCGACAGCGTGATCAAGGTGCTGGTGAATGACATCGAGATCCCAGAGGCGCAAAGCGGCGCGAACATGACGGCGACGGGCTGGTTCGATTTGGTCACACCGGGGACTCGCAACGGCGCGTTCAATCCGGATTTTACCGATTCGATGGGGAATCCGCTGGGCGATCCTTACGGAAGCATGGGGATGATGAGCGTGGTGGTTCCGAATGCGATCAGCGACGGGACATCGCTGGCTACGGTTCAAGTATTGATCAATGGGCTGAAGCTGGAGCAGTTCGATACGGGCGGCGTGTCGCTGGGGGAGTCGTTTTCGAACAATCCGGCGTGGGTCTTGCTGGATGTGCTGCGGCGAAGCGGATGGTTGACGACGGAGATCGACTTAGCGAGTTTCGCGACGGCGGCTGCGTTTTGCGCGAGTGCGATCACTACTGCGGACTTGAACGGGAATCCGGTATCGGCTACGACGTTCGGGTGCAATCTGGTGATTCAGGACTCGAGGAGCGCGGCTGAAGTAGCGAGCGGGATTCGGAAGGCATCGGCGTTGATGCTGACTTATGGGAATGGAGGGCTGCTGACGCTGCGGGTGGAAAATACGCTCGCGTTGCAGCAACCGTCGCTGCCGGATGGGAGCAACAGCACCGAAGCGCTGGATGGCGGATGGCCGGCTTACGAGTTTAGCGACGGGTCGGCCACATTTTCGGGACTGGTGCGGAGCGCGAACGGGTCGCCTGCGATCCGGTTGTGGTCGCAGAGCACGGCGGCGACTCCGAATCGGTTGACGGTGGAATTTCAAGACGAGTTCAACGAGTATCAACAGGACAGCTTGTCGCTGGTGGATGTGGATGATGCGCTGCTGACGGATCGTCAGGTTACGGCGTCGTATCAGGCGCTGGGGCTGCCGAATTTCGATCAGGCGACGCGAGCGCTGACGCTGCGGCTGAATAAGACGATTAACGGATATACGTATATCGATTTTGAGACTACCGTGAAGGGGATCGGGCTGGCGCCGGGGGATATCGTCACGATTACCTACTTAAAGGAAGGGCTGGAGCGGCAGCCGTTTCGGGTGGTGCGGATGTCGCCGGGTCAGAATTATCAGACGCTGCAAGTGACGGCGCAGTGGCATGACGATACCTGGTACGAGGCCGGTGCGACGGCGACGGGAACGCGGCGGCAATCGGGAGCGGGTGTCGGGATCCCGAATCCGCTGGTGGGCAGCGTGCTGGACGCGCATGGGATCGATCAATTCGGAATTGTGGAGTCGGCTACTGAGGCAACGGATGGGACGTTCGCGATCTCATTGAGTTTGTCGTTCGATCCACCGAATAAGCCGGTGGCGACGGGAGTGGGGATTCCGCTGCTGAGCCTGGACGCGGTGATCGCGTCGACGGGAGGCACGTTGACGGGCGGATCGATTTCCTATTACGCGATCAGCGGGCTCGACGGGAGCGACGGGGAGAGCGGACTATCGTTTACGGTGCCGGCGAAGATCCCAGCGGGGACAAATACAAATACAGTTACGCTGGACGGGCTTAGCTTTTCTTCGGGAACGGCGGGATTTAACGTGTATCGCGGGATCAATCCGCTGGAATTGTTGCGAATTGCGGCGAATGTCGCGGTGGCGGCGAGTTACACGGACGCCGGAGCGGCTTCGGAGCTGCAGGGTCCACCGGACGAGAATTACGATCACGCGAATTTCTACTGGAGGATGGAGCAGCAGCCGGAAGCCGGGGCTCAAACGTTTTCGTCGACGACAGTGGCGAATAGCGGGCTGGGGATGCTGACGAACGAGTTTGCGGGCGCGCTGGTTCGGATTACACGCGGCAAGGGAGCGGCGCAGGAGCGAGCGGTGATCGCGAATACAGCGACCACGTTGACGATCGCGCCGGCGTGGACGGTGATCCCCGACACGACCAGCTTTTTTGTGGTCGCCGATGCGACGTGGAACTTCGGGGCACTGGGCTCGACTAGCCCGGTGTCGATCGAGGTTCCTAATCAGACTGGAGCGACGGTGGAAGTTTCGGGACGATCGGCGAATGCGTTGAATCAGGAGAGCGCCGCGGAGTTGAATCCGTTTACGCGATGGCAAATCGGTGGCGCGTCAGGCGGCGGAGTGGACGCGGATATACCGGCGATGCCGGTGTTCGGGCTGGACCTGGCGGGGCAGGGAAGCATCGACCTGGTGGGCATCGGGTTCACGGATCTGACGAATACGCACACGATTCTAGCCGGAACGCTGACGCTGTTTTTTTGGAACGAGCTGAGCAGCCCGTCGACGTTCACGCTGGCGAGCACGGCTCTGTCGAGTGACGTGACGATCACGCTGAGTGCTGCGGGCCGGCGGCGGGGGCGATCTGATTCAGATCGACGGTGAAATTCTGAGCGTGGTGGCCTCGGTCAGCGGGGGCACGGTGTACCAGGTGAGCCGCGGATCGCATGGAAGCGCGGCGACGGGTCATGCCGCGGCGGCGCCGATTTATCACTTGCAGAGAACCGTATCGATTATGCCGTTTGTGAATGACTTCTTTGGGAGTCCGTCGAGCGGAGTTATTGAACTCCATGTTTCTGCCGGATGTGCGAATCGGGGCGGCGGAATTTTTGGAACGAACGTGCGCGGGAACAGTCCGGTGAACGGGAGCCCCGAGACTGCGACCGCCGATGAAGGGCTGAGGACGATGGCGGGCGGGCAGCTTTCGATTCAAGTGGAGGGTTACCTGGCGATCCAGACGGACGCGGCACCGGCGCTGGTGATGGAAAGACACATATGCTGCGCGGGATATTTTCGCGGTGGTGTCGGAAGCGCCCAGCGGGGGCGCGATCACGCTTCAGATCAATCAGGGCGGAACCGTTTATTGCACGCTGACGATCGCGGATGGCGCGACGATTTCGGGGACCGTGAACGGATTTGGATTGACTCCGCTGGCGGCGAACGCGCAGGTGACACTAGACATCACGTCGGTTCCGGCGGCCACGGGCGATTTGCCGGGACGGGACCTGACGGTGATCATCCGGCTTTAGGAATCCATGGCAAACATACAGAAGCTGACGCCGGATCGCGACTTGCAATGCTACTTCTTTGAACCGTCGGCGATCGCGGCGATGAGCAACACTTCAGATTCAGGCTTCACGGTGTCGGGAACGTGGCGGCAGCAGTTCGACTGGGCGGTGATCGAGTGGAATCGCGACAACACGCACGAGCATCCCGCGTTTCGCAATCTGCCGGATGGCGATTTGAGCGGGCTGGTGTTGAACTATACCGAGACGCGAACCAACTGCGTCCCGATGGATTCGGATTTATTCGCGACTGTCGATTGGCCGTCGATGCGCGTATGGGCGACGCCGGGGGGCGGAGTCGAGACGGTCTATTGGGTGTCACTGAAAGCGCACGCGACGGCCGGGGCGGGTAGCTATCAATGCGCTTATGCGGACTTCACAATTTCGGGATCGCCGGGCGCGGGGGACTTCGCCGGTTTGGCATTTTTCCAGGAGCAATACACATATGAGGTTTTCGGCGGCGATACTACGGCGACCATTATCACCAATCTGGCAGCCAGCATTAACGCTTTTTCGACTTTGTTGAAGGCGACGGCGACGGGTAGCACGATTCGGGTTTTCTACACCGCGGGACAGCCGATCCTATCGAGTACCGCGGGCGTCAACGGCAATCGCTTCGGCATGTATAGCTTCGCAACGGGATCTGAAACATGGGATGCTTCGTCAAAGACATTCGCCAATGGGACCTCGCCAACCAAGTGGCAGGTTAGTCTCGATTTCGGTACGCTACAGGGCACTCTGACGCCGGATTTGGCTGGCCCGGCGTTTGCGATTCCGACGAATAATATTCGCAAAATGAGATGGACCTATGCCGCGGACCTTCAGGCTGCGGCGTACGATCGCAGCGAGTTTGAAGTGGTGGTATCGGACTGGACGGTGACGGGAACGAATCGGATTTATTCGGTGCCGGGACCAGGCAGCAGGAGGATTGAAGACAATGCTTTCGGAGTTATTTACAGCAGCGGTTGGACTGAGACGCGCGGAAACTATTCCGGCGGAACGATTCACTACTCGACGACGCCCGGAAGTTCGGTCACTTATTCCTACCGAGCCATTTACAGCCACACCTTATATATAGGTATGCGGTTCGTGGGGACCGGCGCTGGGGTCAATATCGCTGTGGACGGGACCGCGGCCGCAAGCGTCAATCTTCTGATCGCGCAAGAAGACGTGTTGTTTCGATATCCGGTGGGAAACTACGGCACGGGGCCGCATACGGTGACTGTCACACACGCGGGTCCGAGTGGAAACGATTTTTACTTCGACTTCTTTGAACTTGCGGTGCCGTCGACGGATTTGCCGGTGTTTCCTGCCGAGCCTGGAATCACGCTCGCGACGGATTGGGACACGGAACATTCGCTGGCGCTGGCTCCGGAGCGAACGGCGTGGATGATCGACTCGCTGGGATTCACGGGGCGGCAGAATCACTACGTCGGGGCGCTATGGTTTTACGAATTGGCTAATCCAGGAAATGTTTACGCGAGCGGAACCGTGACGTTCACGGGGACGCCGGCGTTCAGTTCTACCGTAACAGTGGTCATCGGGCAGGGGGGCGCGGACCTTACGCTTGAGAAAGTGGTTCATGAAGGGATGACGGCGGACATGGTTGCGCTGGCGTTTGCGATCGAGTTGAATCGCGGGTACACGGGGGTTTGGGCTAGCGCTGCGGGAAATGCCGTTACTATCCAGACGAGACTTCTGGGCTTGGCTGGAGATAGCACGACGATATCGGCATCGACGACCAGCGGCGGGTTCGCGGCAACAGCCTCGGGAACGAATTTCACTGGGGGAGCCGACGGCGCGTGGTTCACGGATCTGATCGCGTCGCCTCGATTGAATCGCGCGGTGAGGGATTGGAGCCTCAGCTTTTTCACGGCGCTGGTTGGATATGGAATCGACACGGCTGCGTCGTTCAGCATGGAACTGGGTAATGGCGACCCGTCGGCGGCAGCGGGCATCGCGCAGGTGGGACCTTCGGGCGATCCGATCCTGCTGCCGACACCATCGCTGCAAACCAACTTCTCACCGACGAGCCTGGCATTCTGGAACGAAGTCTATTTGGAGATGGCGAACATCCAGTCGGCGGCGGGATTGCGGCCGTATCTTCAGTTCGGCGAGGTGCAGTGGTGGTACTTTCCGGACGATGGTGACGGGCACGCTTTTTCAGGGATGGGTTTTTATGACGCGTGGAATCAGGGCGAATTTCTGGCCGATTATGGCCGCGCGATGACGGTGTTTCTCACGAATGTGTCAGATCCAGCTTCATTTCCGGACGAAGTGGCTTATTTAGTGTCGACGCTGGGGAGTTTCACGAACGCTATTATGAGTTTCGTGCGAGCGACACTGTCCACTTGCCGGTTTGAGGTGCTGTATCCGAACGATACCAATCGAACTTCCTTCAATCAGGCCATCAATTATCCGCCGGCTGATTGGACGCCCGCGGCGTTGACGTGCCTGAAAACGGAAAGCTTCGGATATACGCTGGGACACGATCTGGATCTGGCCGAGCAGACGATCGATCTGGGAGTGGCGCTAGGATTTCCGGCGACGCAGCGAAGCCACCTGGTCGGGATCGGCGATTCGACGACGGCGTGGCTGAAAGAAGTCCGGTCGGCGGCGGGCAAAGGATTTGAAAGCGTGGTGCTGTTCGCGCTCGATCAATATTGTCTGATCGGATACGCTACGCCGTTGCCGCAGAGCTTCCGGCGCAGCGTCCGGATGGGCAGTTGATACACTGAAGAGTTGCTCCAAGTCCAGAACGTTTCGAAGCTCTATCGTCTATACCGGCGGCCGGTCGACCGGCTGCTGGAGGTTTTTCCGTTCACTCATAAGCATCAGCCTAAGGACTTTTGGGCTCTTCGCGATGTGAATCTCAACGTAGAGCGCGGCGAAGTTTTCGGCATTGTCGGGCCGAATGGGAGCGGAAAAAGCACGCTGCTGCAGGTGGTCAGCGGCATTCTGGAGCCTACGCGGGGAAGGGTGCTGACGCGCGGCAGAATCGCGGCGCTGCTGGAGCTGGGCGCTGGATTTAATCCTGAATTCAGCGGGCGCGAGAATGTTTTCCTGAACGGGGAAATCATGGGAATGACACGGCGCGAGATGGAGCGCGTGTTTCCCGCGATCGAAAAGTTTGCCGAAATCGGCGCGTTTCTCGACCGGCCGGTGAAGGAATACTCGACCGGCATGTACGTGCGGCTGGCGTTCTCTACTGCGATTCACGTGGACCCGGAAATCCTGATCGTCGATGAAGCGCTGGCGGTGGGGGACGCGATTTTCGCGAACCGCTGCGTCAAAAAATTCGAGGAGCTGAAGCAGCGCGGCGTCACGGTGTTGTTCGTTTCGCACGATTTGGGACTGGTGAAGCGCCTTTCGGATCGCGCGGCTTTGATGATTGACGGGCGGGTGGCGGCGTGCGGCTCACCTAGCGAAGTGGTGAATCGATACGTGGGGCTGGTGCTGGAACGCGAACAGCCGCAGCGGATCGAAGCACCGGCGGGCGGCAGTTTCCGGCACGGCGATGGAGCGAGCCGCGTGCTGAGCGTCGACTTGGTGGATTCGAATGGCGAATCGACGCGGCAGTTGAGTCCGGCCGAGCCGGTCACGATCCGGGTGCTGGCGGCGGCCGAAAAAGACTTGGACGAACCCGTGGTCGGCGTGCTGATTCGGAACCGACTGGGCATCGATGTATTCGGCACGAATACTCGCATTGAGGGTGTCGATCTTGGCCGCGTCGAGGCGGGATCGACGTTTGAAGTCGACTTCACCTTCGATTGCCTTCTGACCCGGCAAGACTATACACTGACCGTTGCCACGCAATATCGCGAAGGGTACAGCCAGGATTGGCTGGATGACGTGATCTCGTTTTCTGTGGTGGACGCGCGTGATGTGGCGGGTCTGGCGAATTTCAAAACCAAGGTGAACTGGCGGATTTTGATCGAAAGGTGATTCGGAAATGAGACTAGCTGAAATTCAGGCGGCATTAAAAGAGGAAGGACTGGACGGCTGGCTGTTTTTCGATCATCACCGGCGGGATCCGCTGGCGTATCGCGTGCTTCAGTTTGTGCCGGGATCGATGCTGTCGCGGCGCTGGTATTATTTTGTGCCGGTGTCGGGCGAGCCTCGGAGGATGGTGCACCGGATCGAATCGCACACGCTCGATGAGCTTCCGGGCACGCTGGTTCAGTACTCGGAGTGGAATGAAATGGTGGAGCGGCTGCGCGAGTTGATCGGCGGCGCGCGGAAAATCGCGATGCAGTATTCGGCGAATTGCGCCATCCCGTATGTCGCGATGGTGGATGCCGGGACGGTGGAACTGGTGCGCGGGCTCGGCGTGGAAGTGGTGACGTCGGCGAACCTGGTGCAGTAATTCGAAGCGGTTTGTACCAAGGAGCAGAGAGACAGTCACTTCGAGGCGGGACGCAGGATCGACGGGGTTCGGCGCGGGGCGTTTAACAAGATCGGCCGAGAGCTTGCGCGCGGGAGAGCGGGTTACGGAGTGGGACATTAAGCAGTTTATTCTGTCGCGATATAAAGAGGAAGGCATTTATATCGACCACGGGCCGGATGTCGCTGTGAATGCAAATGCGTCGAATCCGCATTATGATCCGACCCAGGAGTCGTGCTCGGAGATCAAGAAGAGTGACTTAGTGCTGATCGATATGTGGGGAAAGCTGGAGCAGCCCGATAGCATTTTCTATGACATTACCTGGGTCGCGTATTGCGGGCCGAACCGCCGGACGAGATCGCCAGAGGTTTTCGACGTGGTTCGCGGGGCGCGGGACGCGGCCATTCGCCGGGTGCAGAACGCAGTGGCTTCGAAGCAGGAATTACGCGGGTTTGAGGTGGATGATGCGGCCCGGGGGCACATCAAGGAGCAGGGATTCGCCGAGTATTTCTTTCATCGGACGGGCCATTCGATCGGCACGGATATCCATGGAACCGGGGCGAATATGGATAATCTGGAGACGCATGACGAGCGGAAAGTCATTCCTTGGACGTGCTTTTCGATCGAGCCGGGTTGTTATCTTCCGGAATTTGGCATTCGATCGGAAATAGACATATTCATCGACGATAAAGGCGCTCGGGTTACCGGGGAAATGCAAGAACAACTGGTCCTGCTTTAGATGCGGCTGATTGTAGTCACATTTTGCGCGTCGCTGCTGGCTCCCGCGGCGGTGGTTACGCGCGATTGGAACGACGGGAAGCTCACGATGAAGCTGGATGACGGTGTGGCGGAGCTCGAATGGCTGAGCCCGGTTTCATTCCGGTTCGCGCGGAGTTGGACGACCGAAGTCCCAGCGCAGCCGAAGATCAAGCGCGATAAGGTGACCCCGGTGTTCGACGAAGCGGGTTCGACGATCACGATGAAGACGCGATATCTGACGATCGAACTGGACCGCGGGGACTTGCATCTACACTTGAAGTCCGGCGGGGATTCGATCACCGACGTAACCCTGGCGAAAGCCGCGGATGGAGCGGAGTTGCGGCTAGCGATCGCCCAGAATGAGCGTGTTTACGGTTTGATGAGCGATGGGGCGGGCTTGAATATTCGAAATGAAAGGCTCGATCGCCGGCATGGATTCTTTTTCACGAGCGCGGGGTACGGGGTTTATGTGCGCTCGCCGGAGCGATGCGTGTTCGACATGGCGAACGCGACGGTGCAGGCACCGGGTGCGAACGCGATCGATTATTTGTTTTACTACGGTCCGACGGCGAAAGAGATTCTGGAACAGCACGGGACATTTCTGCCGACGCCTGAGGTTACGGGCGAGAAGCTGGATCTGTTAACTAAGGATCGTCTTCCGAAGCAGGCGACTCCACTGCCGGATGCGGCGATTCGGACTTGGGAGGCGCTGGCCGGTTTGGTCCGCACGATGAACCAGTGGAGCCTTTCGGCGGTCATTTATCCGGCGCTGGATCTTTCTATTTTCGATCGCGCGCCGGAAGAGATCAGGCGGCGTGCTGTCGACCTGAGCACGTTGTTTCCGATGATCTATCGAGGGATGGGCGAAGGCGGGATCGACGTTGCGACTCGGCGGATGTGGACTCCTTATCTGATGACGTATTTGCGCGAGGCGTACGATCGCGGCTACCCTCTGATCCGGCCGGTGCCGATGCAATTTTCGAAAGACAAGGTGGTCAGCGAGCAGACGGACGTGTTCATGCTGGGCGATGAGGTGCTGCTGGCGCCGGTGGTTGGGCCAGGAAAGCGGCGAGTGGAATTGCCGCGCGGAATCTGGACGGATTTTCGGACGAATACGGAGTATCCGGGGAACCGGACCATTGAAGTGGATGCGCCGGCGGGACACGTGCCGACGTTCGTGCGGAATGGATGGATTGTGCCTCTGGCGATGAACGACCGGATGGAGCTGCATTATTTTCCATCGCTGGGCGGCGAGTTTTTTCTGTGGGAAGCCGACGTCAGTGAGAATTCGCAATTCCATGCTGCGCCGGCGGGCGATTATGTGCGCGTCGAGATCGAGTCGCAGAAGCATCGGACTTACGAATGGATTCTGCATCACACGAAGGCGCCTCGCGAGGTGGCCGATGAACTGGGGACGTATTCAAAAGTGGATCAGCGGACGGGTCTGAAGCCGGGGACGTGGTGGCACGATTCGGCGAAGAATAATCTGCATTTGATGCTGGATGCGAAGAGCGGGTCGGATCGAATCGTCAATATATCCTTCTAATGTTTCCGGAGATTCGCAAGGCGGTGGCCAAGATTCCCAAGGGGCAAGTCGCCACCTATGGCGCGGTTGCGGAGGCTGCGGGATTTCCGGGTAATGCACGCCGGGTGGCTTGGGCGCTGCGCGGGGTGGACGGGAAACTTCCCTGGCATCGCGTGCTGGGCTCAGGCGGGAAGATTCTGCTGCCGCGGGAGGCGGGGGCGGAGCAGAAGCTGCGGCTTCAGGCGGAAGGGGTCCAGTTTCGCGGCGCGAAGGTCTGGATGGAACAGCACGAGTTTCGATTTCGACGCCGCAAATAGTATCATAAGAATTCTATGAAAACAGTTCTAACTGCGATGTTGATGTGCGGAATGGTGTTCGCCCAGACGAAGGCCGGCGCGACGAAGAGTGCCGCTCCAAAGAGTGCGGCTACAGTGCCGGCGGTGTATCGCGTAAAGATGACGACCACGAAGGGCGTGGTGGTCATCGAGGTGAATCGGGCGTGGGCGCCGCGCGGGGCGGAGCGATTCTACAGCCTGGTCAGAAGTGGATTTTTCACGAATGCGCCGTTTTTCCGGGTGATGTCGGGGTTCATGGCGCAGTTCGGAATCGCGGCCAGTCCTGATGTGAACAAGAAGTGGGAGGCACAGCGGTTGATGGACGACAATGGGCCACACCAGTCCAACAAGCGCGGGATGTTAACGTTCGCGACTACGGGGCAGCCGAACTCGCGCGGCACCCAATTGTTCATCAACTATAAGGACAATACGTTCCTGGACCCGCAGGGGTTTGTACCGATCGGGCAGGTGGTGGAAGGAATGGACATTGTCGATCAGTTTTATTCCGGGTATGGCGACACCAGCACCAAGGAAGGCGAGATCGAGAATGGCGGCCAGGCTTATATCGACAGGAACATGCCCAAGCTGGACAAGATTCTGACGGCGACGATCGTTCCCGTTCCGCCGGCGGCTCCTAAACCTCCGGCTGACGCCAAGCAATAGCCGCTTCAAACAAATCGCGCTAAAATGTTCTGAGGAGATCCTGTGGATAACTCAGGCGGCGCGTTTGCTCTGTACGGGTTAGCGTCCAGGCGGCATGCGGTGTTTCCCACAGGTATTTCAAGAGGGTAACTGCGGCCAAGCAATCGTTCAAAAAAACGGTTGCTCGACCGGCGCGGAGACGGTAACGTGGACAGGTCCCTTACATCAATGCCTGCAACCGACCTTACATTCACTAAAGGTCTGCCTGCAAATCTGGATGCTGAGCGCTTCGTGCTCGGATCGGTTTTGCTGAACGACGCTGTGTACCTGCAAATCGCGGGTGCAGTGGATCCCGACGACTTCATGCTGGAGAAGCACCGGCGCATTTTCGCGCGCATGAAGGATCTTTACGATCGCGGCGAAAAGATCGACCGGGTGACGATCGCGGATGAACTGATCAAGAACGGGCAACTGGAATCGATCGACGGGCTATCGTATCTGATTTCGCTGGACGATGGGCTGCCGGAAATCGCGAATCTGGATAGCTACATTCGCATCGTCAAGGACAAGTCGACACTGCGGCGGCTGATTTTCAGCGCGCAGAAGGTGATCGACCGCTGCCTGATCGGGGAAGAAGAGCCGGATGAGATTCTGGCCTCGGCGGAAGAATCGCTGCTGAAATTGGGTGAATCGCGATCGCACGATCAACTGGTTTCTCCGGCGACGGTGATCGGTTCGTTTCCCGGCGGAATCGGGGCGTTTCTCGATCCCAGCCAGCGCATCAGCGGGCTGAGCACCGGCTTTAAGAGATTCGATGAAATGACCGGCGGGCTGCATGGCGGGGAGCTTTTCATCCTGGCGGCTCGGCCGTCGATGGGGAAAACGGCGTTGGCGATGAACATCGCGCAGCATGTGGCCACGCATCCGGCGATCCGGAAGCCGGTGGCGGTGTTCTCGCTCGAAATGTCGTCGTCGAGCTTGCTGACCCGGTTGTTGTGCGCGGCGGCTCGCGTGGATCAGCACAAATTTCGCGCCGGATATTTGAATGGCGACGAGCGGCGCAGGCTCCAGGTGGCGCTGGCGGATTTGACGGAGGCTCCGCTGTTCCTGGATGACAGCGCGGGCGTCAATCTGATGGATGTACACGCGAAACTTCGACGGATGCAGAGCCAGCATGGGCTGAGCCTGGTGGTGGTGGATTATCTGCAATTGATGGGAAGCCGGACGCGGAATGAGAATCGCAATCAGGAGGTCAGCGCGCTGTCGCGAGGGCTGAAGCTGATGGCGAAGGATCTGAATGTGCCGTTCATCGTGCTGTCGCAGTTGAGCCGCGCATCGGAGACGCGGCCGGGGGATCACAAGCCTCAGTTGAGCGATCTGCGCGATTCGGGATCGATCGAGCAGGATGCGGACCTGGTGGCGTTCATTTACCGGGAAGAAGTTTATAAGAAGGATCGGGAAGACGTGAAGGGGCTGGCGGACTTGATTATCGCTAAGCAGAGGAATGGGCCGATCGGTACGGTGCCGCTGCGGTTTTTGGGGCAATACACGAGGTTTGAGAATCGGGCTGAGGATTTGGGGGAGGAGCCGACTGAGTAGGGGTTAGTCGATCAGGCCGTTGCGTAGGGCGAAGCGGACTAGTTCGCCGGTGCTGTGGAGGTTTAGTTTTTCCATTACCCGACCACGATGGGCTTCGACGGTGTAGACGCTCAGGTTCAGGGTGGTCGCGATTTCTTTGTTGGTTTTGCCTTCGGCGATCATTTGCAGGACTTCGCGTTCTCGGGTGGTGAGGAGATCCAAAGGATCGGTCACGTGCTTGCGGTAATCGGTGAGGACGGCGTCGGATACGCCGGGGCTCAGATAGCCTTCTCCTTTCGCGACGGCGCGGACGGCGGCGATCAGGTCGGCGTCGGCGGAATCTTTCAGTAGATATCCGCGGGCGCCGGCGTGGAGGATTTCGCGGACGTAGACCGAATCCTTATGCATGCTGAGCGCTAGAACGCGGGCTCGCGGCGCGATGGAGACGATGCGGCGGGTGGCTTCGATGCCGTTCAGCTCCGGCATGGTGACGTCCATGATCACCAGGTCGGGCTGAAGTTTTTCGGCGAGCTCCACGGCTTCGCGGCCATTGCCGGCTTCACCGACGATCTGCATGTCGGGCTGCGCGGCGAGAATCATCTTGAAGCCCTGGCGAACCAGCATATGGTCGTCGGCGAGAAGGATTCGAGTCATAGTTTGGGTTGAACCTGCAAGGGCGCGGATACTTCGATGGTAAGGCCTGCGCCGGGCTGCGTCTTGAAATGCATTTCGCCGCCGGCGCTGCGGGCGCGGGCGCGCATGCCGCTGAGGCCCATGCCGCCGTTTTTCGATTCCTGCAAGCCTTTTCCGTTGTCGTGAATGGTGAGATGGATGCGGGATTGGGCGGCGCGCAGGTGGATCTCGACCTTGGTGGCCTCGGAGTGGCGGGCGACATTGGTCAGGGCTTCCTGAACAATACGGAAGAGATGGGTTTCGGTTTCATCGCTCAGGCGGCCGTCGAATTCGGATTGGTAGGTGGTTTCGATGCCGGTGCGCTCGCGAAAACGGTCGGCCAGCCAGCGGATTCCGGCGTCGAGGCCGAAGTCGTCGAGGATGGTGGGGCGGAGGAGCTGCGAAAGCTCGCGCACATTGCGGATACCTTCCTCGACTAGCTTGACGGAATCGTCGAGGCGGGCCCGGTCGGAGGGGTTGGCGGCGATGGCCAGCAGGTTGGATTTGATGGCGGTGAGAGAGCCGCCCAGTTCATCATGCAGCTCATGCGAGAAGCGGCGGGCGGTGGACTCCTGGGTTTCGAGCATGCGGAACGAGACTCGGCTCAGCTCGCTGGTTTGCGATTCCATTTGTCGAAAGACTCGCGCGGCGATGCGCACGGTGACCGCCGCGAATACCAGGGCGACCAGCAGGCAGCCACCGAATAGAATCTCGGATTCTTCGGTGAGGCGCTCGGATTGGCGGTCCATACGGGCACGGGTTTCTACGGCACGCGCATAGCTGAGGTCGACCAGGCGCGCGACGACGGTGGTGACTTGCTCATGGCGTTCGAAGAGGTCGCGGGAGGAGAATAACGGGACTTCATTATTCAACAGGAGCTGGCGGGCTTGCTGGGAAAAATCGATGACGGCGCGCTCCAGGCTGTTCCAGGCGGCTTCGTTGGGACCTCCCCGTTCTTCGGCAACCATCTTGCGAATCTCGGTGTCGGTTTGGTCGAGATCGGCGAGGACGCGTTCACGATCGATACGGTTGGGGGTGCGGGAAAGGCGGTAGAAGGCGGTGTTCAGGACTTCCTGCTCACGCTCCACTTCATCGAGAAGGCGGGCGATCACGAGCTGGTTATTGACCAGGCCGGCGGCGCTGGCGGCGATGGAGCGCGCGTCATTCGCGGCGATGATCGCGGCCGCGGCCAGCAGCGCGATGACCGCTGCGAAGCCGATCACCAGGACCCGGAGCAGCGTGCGCATTCCAACTCCAGACTAACGTTTATTCATTAACAATTGCTCGCGCGAAATAGCCGCACGAGGCTAGCGGAGGTCCCATGCGCGGGTGATCGCCGAATACGCGGATCGGGCGCATGATGGATTCGTGGGTGAGCAAGAAGCACCCCGGAAAAGAGAAAGGGACAAAATGAAACTCATGATTCTGACCTCACTGATCGCGGTTGGCGCAATGGCAGCGCAGACCGGCACCACCGGGAGCGCTCCTGCGGCCCCGGCAACCAAGACGCCCGCTTCGAAGACGGCTGTGAAACGTCACAAGAAGGCCAAGAAGCCGGTGGCGTCGCCGTCCACTGCGCAGGCGCCTGCTGCGAAGTCCTCGAAGTAAATTGATTTTCGCGAGGGAGAGCCGGTCTCGATTGAGGCCGGCTTTTTTTTATGCCTTGGGCTTCCAGAGGCCGATGGTGTTGCCTTCGGGGTCGGCAAACCAGGCGAACGTGCCGGTGGGAATGTCGACGGGCGGCACCAGCATCTTTCCTCCCAACGCGGACGCGTCGTCGAGAGATTTCTGGACGTCGTCCACCTGGACGTAAAAGATGGTGTAGTGGAACGGCTCATGTCCCAGTTCGGTGATGTGGCCGGGAATGCCGCCTTTGGCGGCGGTGTCGATCATGGACGCGGGTCCCATCTGGTTGATCTGCCATCCGAACAGCTTTGAGAAAAACTGCTCAGTTTTCTGACGGTCTTTGCAGCCGATTTCGAAATGAACTACGGGTTGGCCCATGGGTGGATCCTCCAGCAGTTATTGTGGCATTTCGATGCATATCGACACCGACCGCTCCCTCTGGTCGCGGCTCATTGACCGTTAACGTCGCTTCCGGCGTGCTGTCAGTCAGATGGACGTAACAGTGGTCGCCGAAGCGAATGGACGGATAGACGTCGCATTCCGGCGTGCTGTCAGTCAGATGGACGCAACAGTGGTCGCCGAAGCGAATGGACGGATAGACGTCGCATTCCGGCGTGCTGTCAGTCAGATGGACGCAACAGTGGTCGCCGAGGCGAATGGACGGATAGACGTCGCATTCCGGCGTGCTGTCAGTCAGATGGACGCAACAATGGTCGCCGAAGCGAATGGACGGATAGACGTCGCATTCCGGCGCTTGCTGTCAGCCGACTGAGGCGTGGTCTTCTATGTCGACGGGGCGGACGTAGTAGAGAAAGCGGCCGCATTGTTCGCAGTTCATCAATGCCTCACTCTTCTTCAGGTCCTGCATGTATTGGGGGCGCAGGACGATCTGGCAGGCGGAGCAGCTGCCTCTGACGGCTTCGGCGATGACCACGCTGTTGGGCCACTTCTTTTTCAAGCGGTCATACATGGTCAGAGTGGCGCGAGGAAGTCTTGGCGGCGGCTTCGGTGCGCTCCGCACGCAGCTTTACGAGCTGAGCCTGATCGGCGGCAGTACGCTCCCGCGCACGGGCTTTTTCGGCTTCGACGGACTGCTTTTCTTCCTTCAGCGATTGCTCGGCTTTCTTGACGTTCTGATCAAGAGGTTCGGATTCGGTCATCAGCTCCAGGATGCGATCCTCGGCGGTGCGAATCTCTTTTTCGATGAACTCGATCTCGTGCTGGAAGGCTTTATATTGTTCGTTGGTCTTGGCGCCCAGCATCTGATCCCGCAATTTGGAGATCTTTTGCTGGTGCACCTGGATGTCGGCTTCGAGCTTTTTTCGATCTTTCTGGTTCGCGACCAGGGCTGCCCGATCGGCCTCAAGCTTGCGCAAGTGCGATTCGAGCGTCTTTTCAATGACGGCGATGTGCTTCGGCAGCGCCGCAACTTCCTTATCGAGCGCTGCGATGCTTTGGTCTAGCGACTGAAGCTGAATCACCAGATGAGTATCTGGGTGCATGAACAATTCGATTTTAGCACGCGCGGAGGATCGGCGATACGTGCGGTCGTTTAAATGACCTTGGGTCCTGTACATTAGTAACAGACCTATGTATTCTTTCGAGAATTTGCCTCCGGTCCCGTTGACGATCGAGGGGGCGAGCGTGCTGCACCAGATGTTTCGGGTCCGGTGGCCTGCATGGCGGGCGCTGACGGCGGAGAGCCGGGCGGAGATCCTGGCGGAGGCGAATCCGGTGTTGGCGGGTCTGGAAGGGGCGGGCAGCGCGCTGTTTTCGCTGTTCGGCCACAAAGGCGACCTGATGCTGATGCATATGCGCTCTGATTTCGACGGCCTGGGGAATGTCGAACGCGAGCTGGTCAAGCTACGGCTATGGGATTTTCTGGAGCCTACTTTTTCTTACTTATCCGTTATTGAGCTGGGGCTGTATGAATCGACGGGCAAGGTCTACGAAGCGCTGGCTGAGCGGCGTATCGAGCCTCATTCGTCTGCCTGGAACGCCGAGATCGAGGAAACGCTGGCGAGGCAGCGCACGGCGATGCGGCCTCGGCTGTTCCCGGAGATGCCGGCGCACAAGTATATCTGCTTCTATCCGATGGACCGGCGGCGCGGCGAGCATAAGAACTGGTATCTCGAGAGCTTCCAGGAGCGGCAGAGGCAGATGCAGGAGCACGGCGAGATCGGGCGGCGCTATGCGGGGTCGGTGAAGCAGATCATCAGCGGGTCCATCGGTTTTGACGATTGGGAGTGGGGTGTCGACCTGTTTGCGGAGGATCCACTGGTGTTCAAGCGGCTGATTTATGAGATGCGGTTTGATGAGGTGAGCGCGGTGTATGCGCTGTTCGGGTCCTTTTATGTGGGGCGAAGGACGGCGATGGCGGACATTGGGAGTTTAGTGGCGGTGTAGGGGCATCGACCGATTGGCAGGAGGACGGGGATGGCGGACTTGGGGAGTTAGTGGTGGTTTAGCGGCATCGACCGCTCCCTCTGGTCGCGGCTCGTGGGGTAGACAAGATGGTGTGGCTGGGTGCGGAAGATAGGTTGGCGTGGCTGGGTGCGGAAGACAGGATGGTGCGGGTGGGTGGAAGACAAGGTGGTGCGGGGGGATGCGGAAGATAGGATGGTGTGGCTGGGTGCGGGAGACGGGACTAACGCATCCGGCAGCGGGCTACGGCTTGATTCCAGCCGGTGATTAATTCCTGGCGGCGATCGGCGGACATTTGAGGCTCGAAGGTTCGCTCGGCTTTCCAGAAACGGGAGAGGTCGTCCAGGGTGCGATAGAATCCTACGGCTAAGCCTGCGAGATAGGCGGCTCCGAGGGCGGTGGTTTCGATGTCGGCGGGCCGAACGATGGGGCTGCCCAGAATATCGGCCTGGAATTGCATCAGGAAATTGTTGGATGCGGCCCCGCCATCGACACGCAGCTCCTTCAGCTTGTGGCCGCTGTCGGCTTCCATGGCTTGAACCAGGTCGCGAGTCTGATAGGCGATGCTTTCGAGAGTCGCGCGGACCAGGCGGGCGCGGTCGGTTCCGGCGGTGATGCCGGTGACGATTCCGCGGGCGGCCGAGTCCCAGTGGGGCGCGCCGAGGCCTACGAAAGCAGGGACGACGTAGGCTCCGCCGGTATCCGGGACGGATGCGGCAACGGCCTCGGTTTCGGCGGCGTTCGAAATGATTTGGAGCTTGTCGCGCAGCCATTGGACGGCGGCTCCGGCGATGAAGACGCTGCCTTCGACCGCGAATTGGGCGTGATCGCCGGGCGATGCGGCTCGGGTGGCGAGCAGGCGATTTTTCGATTTAGGAAGATGATCGCCCGAGTGCATCAGGGCGAAACATCCGGTGCCATAGGTGTTCTTAGAGAGTCCGGGAGAAAAGCAAGCCTGGCCGAATAGGGCGGCCTGCTGATCGCCGGCGATCCCAGCGATGGGGATCTCGGCTCCCAGGAATTCTTTCGCGGCGATTCCGCAGACGCCCGAGGAGCGTACGATTTTCGGCAGCATCGATTCAGGCAGGCCGAAGACGGCGAGAAGCTCATGATCCCAGGCGCCGGTCGCGAGATTCATGAGCATGGTGCGCGAGGCGTTGGTGGGATCGGTGACGTGCGCGGCGCCGTTGGTCAGTTTCCAGATGAGCCAGGTGTCGACGTTGCCGAACATCAGGTCGTCGGGATGCGAGCCGGTGTAGTCGATCAGCCAGCGGATCTTGCTGGCGGAAAAATACGCATCGACTACCAGGCCGGTTCTTTCTTCGATCAGCTCGCGCGGCTCCAGCGCATCGCAATACGCGGCGGTGCGGCGGCATTGCCATACGATGGCGGGCGCGATCGGCTCGCCGGTATGGCGATTCCAGACCACGGTGGTCTCACGCTGATTGGTGATGCCGATGGCTTGGATGTCTGAGGGCGAGACTCCGGCCATCGCGAGGGTGCGGCGGGCGGCATCCAGTTGGGCGGTCCAGAGGGCGTTGGCGTCCTGCTCCACCCAGCCAGGTTGGGGATAGGCGCATTCGATGGGGCTGCCCTCCATGGCGATGCGGCGTCCTTCCTGGTTGTAAAGCGCGGCGCGCGCGCTGGTGGTTCCTTCATCCAAAGCGAGTACGAAAGGCACACTGGCATTATAATGAGAAGACATGTTCTTTCGCCGCGAGACCGTCCCTGTGCCGAAGTTCGAAGAGCGCATCGCTAATCTGAAAAATTACAAGTTCGACACGAAGTTGGAGGGGCAAGGCAAGGCTCGCGTAACGCGAGGCGGATGCGGGGCCATTATTGAAGACAAAGGCAACGGTAAGGTCGAGATCGGCAAAGCCGGGGTGCTGATCGGCGACGAGATTGGATTCCTGATAAGCCGCGGCTACCAGATGTTCATACACACGCCTTCGGGCAAGGAAGTTCCGGCGCTGGCGAAGCATCTGCATGAGCTTCACGAGTTCGATGAAGATTTGCGGGAAGCGCTGGGGTTAACCAGCCTCTACAATGTTTCGCTGGGGACCACTACCGAGGAACATTTGTACGATCGCGTGGAAGACCGCGACGAGGGTCCGCACCATCATCCGTGGGACAAGTAACGGAACCGCGCCGGCGGGCGTCCTAGTATACAGTTGTAATCGTGCTGACGTTGTTGACCTTCGCGCTGGTGTTTGCGGCCGATCCGTCGACGACGCCTCCACAGACGGTGCTCGAACGCGGGTATCGCGAGATGTACGACCTGCAGTTCGATCAGGCGCATAAAACCTTTCAAGAATGGATCGCGCAGAGCCCTGAGGATCCTATGGGTCCGGTGTCGGATGCGGCGGCGTATCTATTTTCCGAGCTCGACCGGCTGCACATTTTGCAATCCGAATTCTTCATGCATGACGACACGTTTCTGAGCCGTCAGAAACCCAGTGCGGACCCCCAGGTGAAACAGCAATTCGACGCCGCGCTCGAACGGAGCCAGCAGCTTGCCACGAAAAGCCTGCAAGCGGATCCCGCCAATCAAAACGCGCAGTTCGCGAGCCTGCTGCGGCACGGGTTGCATTCGGACTATATGGCGCTGATCGAAAAGCGGTACCTGGCTTCACTGGGCGAAGTGAAGGCGGGACGCGCGATCGCGGAAAAGCTGATCGCCGAGAATCCCGAGTATTGCGACGCGTATCTGGCGATCGGCGTCGAGAATTATCTGCTGAGTCTGAAGCGGGCCGCGCTGCGCTGGCTGCTGCGCGTGGGTGGGGCGGAGACGGACAAGAATCGGGGACTGGAGAATCTGACGCTCACAGCGGAGCACGGCCATTACCTGCTGCCTTATGCGCGGGTGCTTCTGGCAGTGGCGGCGCTGCGGGATAAGAATATCGCTCGGGCGAAGGAACTGCTGCGCGACCTGGTGAAACAATTCCCCCACAATCGGTTATATGGGCAGGAACTGAGTCGGCTGAAATAACCCTTACCCCTCTCCGTGCGAAGGAGTAGCCGCCAAGTACCGGTCGATATGGTATCTCCGCTCCTGTTCATTTTCATCGCGGGCCCGCATAATGAGATCGAACCTAAATGATTTCGATCCGTCTGGCTTCGATTTTTCTTACCTCGGCATTGGCGCATGCGGGTACCGTCTATAACATCACCGACTTGGGCACTGTTGGCGGAACGAGCGCCGCGGCATTCGGCCTCAGCTCCAATGGCTTAGCGGCGGGCGCTGCGACCACCGCGTTTGGATATCAACACGCGTTCAGCTCCTCGGGCTCAGGCATGACGGATCTGACGCTTAATACTAATGCGGCCGAGGGTATGGCCTCTGCGATCAACGGCGCCGGTCAGGTGGCGGGCACCGGGTACATCAACGGCCAAGCCTACGCGACCGTGTGGACCGGCGGCGCAGGCCAGACCATAGCGGGCGCGGGGTCCTATGCATTGGCAATCAACGACGGGGGACAGGTCGCGGGAATGTTCACCACCGCAGGCCAGGGGCACGCGTTCGTGATGTCCGACGGACTGATGGTGGATCTGGGGGATCTTCCCGGAGGCGCGTGGAGCGCGGCTTACGGAATCAATGGGTCAGGCGAAGTGGCGGGTTACGGGGATGTCGGGTCGGGAGAATTCGGGGCATTTACGTGGACGGCTGGGTCGGGTTACACGGAGCTTGGCGGCTTGGGCGGCGCGAACAGCTACGCGATGGCGGTCAACGATGCGGGGGTCGCGACCGGAAACGCGCAGCTCGGGACCGGATTTTCACACGCTGTAACGTGGACGGACGGTACCGCGCAGGATCTGGGAACGCTGGGCGGCAATTCGAGCTACGGCTACGGGATCAACGATGGCGGCGAGGTGGTGGGGTATTCTTATGTCGACAACGCGGGCGTAACTCACGCCTTTCTGGTGGAGAACGGGGTGATGATCGACCTGAACAACCTGATCGATCCCGCTTCGGGGTGGACGCTGACGGCGGCTTACGCGATCAACGGCAGCGGAGAAATCGTGGGCTCCGGTCTGCTGAATGGAGTTGAGCACGCGTTTCGCCTGGATCTTGCGCCGGTAGTGGTCGCGGAAGGGTCGTCCTCTCTAGGAACGTCGAGCGTACCGGAGCCTTCGACCTGGAGCCTGATCCTGATCGCCGGGGCGATGCTTATTCCGTGGCGGCTTCGCCTTCTTCGGCAGCAGCGGGACCTGCGGCCAGCGCCTCTTCGATCAGGCGCTTGGCTTCGGTAGCCTGGTCTCTGGCGACCTGCACTTCCTGGCCGGTGCTGGGGATGGGGGTTCCGCCAACGATCACCGCCTGGATCCCGTTCGCGTCCAGCACGGCTTTGATGGACTCGGCTTCCATTTCGGTCGATCCGGAGCCGGTGGAAAACACGGTGACCAAGTCCAGCTCATGCGACTCGTCCAGTTCGTCCACATCGTCATCGTCGTCATCGAGCGCGGAGGCCAGTTCCTCGGCGCGGGAGCGGTCGGCTGAAGCTACGCGCACTTCCCACACGCCTTCAAGGACGCCGGGCGCGGAATCGTCCACTAAAGTGGACTGAATGCCTTCCTGCTGAAGCATTTCCGCGACGGCCGCGGCCTCCTCTTTGGCGTCGGTATCGGCGGAGCGAAATATTGTTTCGGGGTGTTCCATCATTTCGAGGATAGCGCGTTAAACTAAGAATATGGAAGATAACGGAAAGTTCGTATGGTTTCTGGCCGGCGCGGCGATCGGCGCGACGGTCGCGCTCCTTTACGCACCGCAATCCGGCCGCGATACCCGCCGGATCATCAAGCGCAAGACGCGGGATAGCCGTGAAGCGCTGGCGGACCACAGCCGGGACCTGATGAACCGGGGCCGAGAGCTCTACGAAAAAGGGCTGCGTGTCGCCGATGAAGCCGCCGAAATGATCGAGCGCGGACGCAAGCTGGTCGACCGCTAAATTTCCCAATTCCCAGGAAGGACCTATGACATCACCCGCCGTGTCGCGGCCGCTCGCCGCGTTCTCCAACGAAGCTGTTTCCGCGTTCACCAAGCCTGAGGAAATGCGTTCCGCGCAAGCCGCGCTGGCGAAAGTCCGCGCCGAGCTGGGCCGCGAATACGAGTTGTGGATCGCCGGGGCGAAACACAAAACCGGCGACCTGCTCACCAGCATGAATCCGTCGAAGACGTCTGAGATCGTGGGTCGTCATCACAAAGCCAGCGCGGAGCTGGCGACCAAAGCGATCGAAGATGCGCACGCGTATTTTCCCGAATATAGCCGCACGCCGGTGGAGCGCCGCGTCGAAATGGCTGCTCGCGTGGCCGGGATTATCCGCGAACGAAAGCTGGAATTCGATGCATGGCTGGTGGTGGAGGCAGGGAAGACGTGGCCGGAAGCCGACGGCGACGTTTCGGAAGCCATCGATTTCTGCGAATATTACGCACGCCAGATGCAGCGCCTGGCGAATCCCGAGCCGCTGGTTCAGATGCCCGGCGAGCGCGATGAAATGGTCTATCTTCCATTGGGCGCGGGCGTGGTGATTCCACCATGGAATTTTCCGCTGGCGATTCTTACCGGGTTGGCCGTGTCGGCGCTGGTGGCTGGAAACACCATCGTGATCAAGCCGTCGAGCGAGACCCCGACCATCGCCGCCAAGCTCGCGGAAGTGCTGCTGGAAGCCGGGTTCCCGCCGCGTAGTTTTCATTTATGCACCGGAAGCGGAGCCACGATCGGCGATCTGCTGGTGGAGCATCCCAAGACACGATTCGTGTCGTTCACAGGCTCGCGCGATGTGGGACTTCGCATCAATGAATTGGCCGCGAAGCCGCGCAAAGGGCAGGTCTGGATCAAGCGGGTGGTGGCCGAAATGGGCGGAAAGGACGCGATCATCGTGGATCGCGAGGCCGACCTGGAATCCGCGGCTACGGGCGTAGTTCAGAGCGCCTACGGTTACCAGGGCCAAAAATGCTCGGCGTGCTCACGCGCCATCGTCGATGAGGCGGTGTATGACGAGTTTGTAGAAAAGATCCGGGAGAAGGTGGCCGCGATTACCGTAGGTCCGTCGGAAGATTCCGCGAATTACATGGGCCCGGTGATCAGCGCTAGCGCGCGGAAATCCATTCTCGATTACATCGAGACCGGCAAACGCGAAGGCCGTCTGATCGCGGGCGGGGATGCGGCTCCGGGCGACGGGTATTTCATTCAGCCAACGGTGATCGCGGACGTCGATTCGAAGGCTCGGATTTTTCAGGAAGAGATTTTTGGGCCGGTGCTGGCGGTGACCAAGGCTCGGGATTTCGATCATGCGATTGAGCTCGCGAATGCTACGGAATATGGTTTGACGGGCGCGATGTATTCGAAGAATCCCGACAAGATCCGGCGGGCTCGCGAAGAATTTTTCGTCGGCAACCTGTATATCAACCGGAAATGTACGGGCGCGATGGTCGGTGCGCATCCGTTTGGCGGATTCAATATGTCGGGCACAGATTCGAAGGCAGGTGGGCCGGATTACCTGCTGCAATTCCTGCAACCGAAGTCGATTGGGGAAAAAATTTCGTAACGGTTACGGGTTCGTCGAGCTATACAGCTTCGCGACTTCAGCGCCGGTCAGCGCGCGATCCCAGAGCGCGACTTCATCGATGCTGCCGTTGAAGAAACGGCCGGTGAACACTTTGCTTTCGCCGATGGAGAACAGGTTCTTCTTGTTCGGCGAGCCCCCGCCGGTATCGACCTGGCCGAGCTTTCCGTCCCAATATATGGCTCGCGTTTTGGCGGCCGTATCGAGGGTTGCGACAAGCATGTGCCACTTGCCGACCAATGCGGCCGATTCGGGCTTATACTCCACTGCGCCGCCGCCTTGGGTGAAGAATTTGACTTTATCGTCGTTCTCGAACTGGAGGTCGAAGTCGTTGCCGCCTTCTGAAATGCCCGCGACGTAAAGAATGTGATCCGATTTGGAGGGCAGCACGTTGAGATTTACCCATGCCATAATGCTGCCGGCGGTCTGGACTCCGCCCTGCTGCGTCGTGGTGATCGCGCCATCTCTGCCGTTGAGGGCCACGCACTGGTTCCCAGCCACGTTAATGGGCGCGCATGAGGTGGAACTGGCGACGCCGGAAGTGGAGGTGTAAACAGAAGGTCCGCCGTCGCTCGAACCGGCCGGAGTTTCCAGGCGAAAATAGGCGACGGGCTTGGACGCTTCTACGGTCTGAACGAACGACGACTGTCCCGCTGGGGCGGTGGGAGCTGCGGAAGGGGCCGGCGTGGGAGCGGCCGCTGACGAGGGACCCGCTGGAGAAGTTCCCGCGGGCTTGCTGCAAGACGCCAACGTTCCTGCCACTACGATCAACCACATCGAGAGGGGTCGCATGGCGAAGTAGTATAGCATTTTCGATATACTGAACATCAATGCGCACGCAGTTCGCGCTGTTTCCGGGCATCCTCGTATTGGCGTGTGTCGCGACGGCCGATTCCGGCGGCGATCTCTTCGAAAAGAAAATCAGGCCGGTGCTGGTGGAGCATTGTTACGCCTGCCACGGCTCGGCGGCGAAGACCCCCGCGGGTGGGTTGCGGCTTGATCTGCCCGAATCCACGCGGGGGGTTATCGACAGCGGCCGGCTGATCTCCGCCATTCGCCGCGAGGGCAATCTGAAAATGCCTCCGGGCGAGCCGCTTACCGCCGATCAAGTTGCCGATTTCGAGGAGTGGGTACGGATCGGCGCTCCCGATCCGCGTAAGAATGTCGTGGTTGAACCGCAGCCGAAGTTCTGGTCGTTTCAACCGGTTAAAGACCCGACGCCGCCTCTGGTCGCCGACCCGGCGTGGAATAAGACGGCGATCGACCGGTTCGTCAAAGCGAAGCTGGATGAAAAGAAACTGCGGCCGATGGGGGTGGCGTCGAAACGTACTCTGATTCGACGCGTCACCTACGATTTGACGGGCTTGCCTCCATCACCCGAGGACGTCAAGGCATTTTTGGGTGACACTTCCGCGACGGCTTTCGACAAGCTGATCGACCGGCTGCTCGCGTCGCCGCAGTATGGCGAACGTTGGGGACGCCGCTGGCTGGACCTGGCGCGCTACGCCGATACGGCTGGGGACAATTCGGATTTCCCGGTGCCCGACGCGTATCGTTATCGCAACTGGGTGATTCAGGCTTTCAATGACGACTTACCGTACGACGAATTTTTGCGCCAGCAGATCGCGGGAGATTTGCTGGATAAGCCCAATGCGATCGCGACGGGTTATCTGGCGGTTGCGCGACGTTTTGGGTCGGGCGGGGATGAGTTTTATCTCACCATCGACGACATTATCGACAATCTCGGGAAGACCATGCTCGGGCTCAGCGTCGCCTGCGCGCGCTGTCACGATCACAAGTTCGATCCGATCCCATCGCGCGATTACTACGCCCTGTATGGAATCTTCGAGAGCACTAAGTTCGCCTTTCCCGGCACGGAAGCGTATCCACATGCGAAGGATTTCGTGGCGCTGGGCGATCAGCGAGCCGCGGCGCGGCTGAAGCGGTATCAGGACGAGACATCAGACCTGGAGCATCGCATCAAAGCTTTCGACGACGGGCGCGAAGGCAAGGAGCTGAGCAAAGAGGACAAGGACAAAGAAATTCGCCGCATGAAGGACCGGATGAAGGTGCTGGAGCATGACGCGCCCAATGTCGAGAAAGCGTATGCGGTGAGCGAAGGATCGGCGGGTGACGCGCAGATTCGACGCAAGGGCGATCCTTATAATAAGGGCGACAAAGTTCCTCGCGGCTTCTTGCAGGCGCTGGGCGGACAGACGCTGCCGGCGGATGAAAGGGGAGCGGACGGCGCGAACTTTCGGCTTGGGTCACTTCGAATCCCCTGATGGCTCGGGTGATGGTGAACCGGATCTGGCAGGGCCATTTCGGCAAGGGGATCGTCGATACGCCGAACGATTTCGGGGCTCGCGGAGATGCGCCAGTAAATCCTGAACTGCTGGATCGGCTTGCATCGCGCTTCCGCGAGTCGGGATATTCGATTAAGGCGATGCATCGCCTGATGCTGAAAACGCGTGCGTATCAGATGGCGAGCGGCGATGAACCAGGCGATATGAAGATCGATCCTAAGAATGATTATCAATGGCGTTTTGACCGACGCCGTTTAGCCGCCGAAGAAATTCGCGATTCGATGCTCGCGGTGGCTGGGAATCTCGATCCGTCGATGGGGAGCCGTCATCCGTTTCCTCCGGAGACCACGTACCGGTTTACGCAGCACAATCAATTTTTCGCGCTTTACGACACGCGGCGGCGCAGCGTATATCTGATGCAGCAGAGGCTCCGAAAAAATCCGTTCCTTGATACGTTCGACGGTGCCGATCCTAACACGAACACGGCGGAGCGTACTCCGCAGGAAACTTCTCTACAGGCATTGGCGATGCTCAATAGCCAGTTCGTCGATGAGCAGGCGGATGCTCTGGCGGTGCGGGCGGGCATGGCGTATTCAGCGACGGCTGATCGAATCGGGTATGCGTACCAATTGGTTTATGGCCGTGCGCCGTCGCCAGATGAGGTGCTCGAATGCCAGCGTTACCTGCTAAAGGCCGGCGCCGAGTATAAGAAATCGGGATTACCGGAAGATCGGCAACCGAGGGCCGCGCTCGCAAGCCTGATGCATGTGTTCTTGGCGAGCGATGAATTTATTTTTGTGGATTAAGTATGGAAGAATCCTCACGAAGACAAATGGTTCGCAGCCTGTTTACGGGCTCCGCGCTGTTCCCGGCGGTGTTGCAGCAACTGCTGGCCGAAACTGCGAACCCGCTGGCGCCGCACGCTCCACCGCTTCCGGCGGCGGCTAAGCGGGTCATCTTTATGTATATGCCGGGCGGCGTTTCGCAAGTGGATTCGTTCGACTACAAGCCGAAACTCATTGCCGCGGCGGACGCGAAGCAGGCACACAAGAGCGGCCGCCTGTACCTGCGCCCGCGCTGGGATTTCAAGCCGCGCGGCGAATCCGGCACCATGGTCAGCGAACTGTTCCCGCACATCGGCGACTCGATCGACGACATCTGCCTGATTCGTTCGATGCGCGGGGATCACAACGATCATACGCAGGCGACTCTCGGGATTCACACGGGTTCGGTGACGGTCCCCAGGCCGAGCATCGGATCGTGGGTGAGCTATGGATTGGGCACGGAGAATCAGAACCTGCCATCGTTCGT
>CAVPKR010000117.1:0-30935 GCA_963705675.1 Terriglobia bacterium | reverse complement strand
ATAAAGAGCAAAGCCGGGGACTCGGTTGCCGATATGGCGAACGGTCCGACCAGATTCGGGCAGCCGCATCCGGAAACGGCCGCGCTGCTCGAGAAGTTGGGCTCGACGAACTCGCACAATTGCCGATCCGATCAATGCGTAGTGGCTTCCAGGGCCAGCGTCTACGATCGGCCGCTGACCAAGGAAGAGCAAGCGGACAAGGATCTGCTGGATAAGTTTGCGGTTTCCATCGGCATGAAGGAAGCTCTGTATCGTCCGGAAGCGCCGGTTGGCCGGGGATTCCCGGGTGGTAATCAGTAGACCACATTCTTCGAAGATCTACGGAGGGCGCCCGTTTTCAAACGCGGGCGCCCTTTTTTAATGCAATGACGCGGGCACAGCGACTCCTTATATCGAGCTCCTTTGTTCTAGCCGGAACCGCGTTCGCGCAGATCTACCTGACGGATCTTCCCATCGCTCATCCGGCGATACGCTACGCGCAAGCGCCGGCTGAAGACACGGTGGCAAAGTTGATCCGGGACCTTCAGAGCGGGAAGACCAGGCTCCAATCGCGCACCGATGGATTGGGATATCTGCCGAGCCTGCTTGAGCATCTCAACGTGAAATCCGACTCGCAGGCGCTGGTTTTTTCGAAGACGAGTTTTCAGGCGCCTAGAATATCCCTCGAAACCCCCGCGCGATTTACTTTGGCGACGATGTGGCGGTAGGATGGGTGCGCGGCGGGGACGGGATCGAAATTGCGGCGACCGACCCCAAACAGGGCGTCATTTTCTACACCCTCAAGACCGCGCTATCCGGCGAGCCGGTGATCGCGCGGGAACAGGTCTGCCTGAAATGCCATGACGGTGCGGCTACGGCCGGTGTTCCCGGCATCTTCGTCGGCTCGGTATTCCCCAGCTCGTCGGGCGAGCCGCATCGCGCCGGAGCCATCATCACGGACCACCGTACGGCTTTCGCAGACCGCTGGGGCGGGTGGTACGTCAACGCGGCGCACGGGGAACAGGAGGATCGCGCCAACGCGGTGGCGCCGGACCCGGCAGAGCCCGAGACGCTGGATACGGCGGGGAAGCAGAACCTCACCACGCTGGCCGAAATGTTCAACCCGGCGGGATATCTTTCGCCGGTCAGCGACATTGTCGCGCTGATGACCTTCGAGCATCAGACCCAGATGACGAATCTGATGACGCGCGTCAACTGGGAAGCGCGCATGTCGGATCACGAAACCAAATCGGAGCAAGCGCTTCGCTCCGATATCGAGGGGCTGGTGGAATACATGCTCTTCGCGGAGGAGGCTCCACTTCGCGAGCCAATTCAGGGTGTTTCCACGTTTACCAAGACCTTTCCGCAACGCGGGCCGCGCGACCGGCAGGGACGGTCGCTTCGCGATTTCGATCTCCAGACTAGATTGTTCAAATATCCGCTCAGCTACATGGTGTACAGTGCGCAATTTGACGCGCTTCCGGCGCCCGTGCGGGAGCGGATCTATTCCCGGTTATATGAGATCCTGACCGGCAAGGATCAGGGGCAAAAGTTCGCGCAGCTTTCGAGCGATAGCCTGGCGCTTGGTTCTTGAAATTCTGCGCGATACCAAGCCGGATGTGCCCGGCTACTGGCTTGAAACGCCGGCGCGATAGCCATTCTAAACACCCGACGCGGCGAATCCGTGTATCCTGACGGATAGGGAGTCGAGAGGCCGCCATGCCCCAACCCAACGATAGCCTAAATCAAACGTTTCCGAAGTTAGACTCCGCGCAAATCGGCCGTATTGCGCACTTCGGGAAGCGCCGCCGAACGACCGCGGGCGAGGTCCTGATCGACGTGGGCTCGCGGGTGAACAGCTTTTTCGTAATCATTGAAGGCCGCATTGATATTGCCAGCCCGGCCAGCACGGGTGACGTTCTGATCGTCAAGCATGAGCCGGGCGAGTTCACTGGTGAACTGGACGTACTGCTGGGGCGGAACGCCCTGGTTCGCCTGTTTACGCCGGTCGAGAGCGACCTGCTCGAGATTGGCCGATCCGATCTTGGCCAGATCGTACAGACTGACCCCGAGTTAAGCGAGATCTTCCTGCGCGCGTTCCTGATGCGACGCGCGTATTTGATCTCGAACAGCCTCGGTGGCGTCGTGCTGGTCGGGTCGAATCACTCAGCGGACACGCTGCGTCTCAGGGCATTCCTGACGCGCAACGGCCAGCCGCACACCTACGTCGATGCCGAGCGCGATGAGGGCGTCCAGGACCTGCTGGACCATTTCCACATTACAGTCTCCGACGTTCCGGTGCTGATCTGCGGCGAAACGGTCCTCAGGAATCCGTCGAATGCGGACGCGGCGGCGTGCCTGGGGCTGAACGCAGGCATCGATGATGTGAGCGTGCATGACCTGATCGTCGTGGGCGCCGGGCCCTCGGGGTTGGCGGCGGCCGTGTATGCGGCGTCGGAGGGGCTGAACGTCCTGGTGCTCGAGAGCAACGCGCCTGGCGGGCAGGCCGGGGCCAGTTCACGCATCGAAAACTATTTGGGATTCCCCATGGGAATTTCCGGGCAGGATCTCGGCGGGCGCGCGTTCATTCAGGCGCAGAAGTTCGGAGCGAACGTGGCGATCGCTCGCGTGGCAAGCCGTCTCAGATGCACCCGCCAGCCCTTCGCCATCGAATTGGCGGACGGCACCGTAGTCGAAGGGAATAGCGTGATTGTCGCGTCCGGCGCTGAGTATCGCAAACTTCCGCTTGAAAATCTGGCGAAATTCGAAGGGTCCGGCGTCTATTATGGGGCCGGATTCATCGAGGCCCAGCTTTGCGATGGCGAGGAAGTTGCCGTCGTCGGAGGCGGCAATTCGGCCGGCCAGGCAGCCATCTTCTTGTCTACCCGCGCCAAGCACGTGCATCTGCTGGTTCGCGGTCCCGGACTTGCGGACAGTATGTCGCGCTACCTGATCCGGAGAATCGAAGATTGTTCCACCATCACACTGCGGACCTTCACCGAGATTGAGAAACTCGAAGGCGACGATCACCTGGAGCGCGTAGGCTGGCGCAATTCCCAAACCGGCGAGAGCAAGATGTGCAATCTTCGACACGTGTTCCTGATGACCGGAGCCAGCCCAAACACGGCGTGGCTTGGGGGATGCGTCGCGCTCGACGACGGGCAGTTCGTCAAGACCGGCGCCGACCTGGGGCCGGAAGAGCTGACCAATGCGAAGTGGCCGCTGCGCCGGGGGCCGCATATGCTGGAAACCAGTATTCCTAAGGTGTTTGCGGTCGGCGACGTGCGGTCGGGGAGCGTGAAGCGGGTGGCCTCGGCGGTAGGGGAAGGCTCCATCGCCATCCAGTTGATTCACCGGGTCCTGGCGGAATAAAGGGGAGAATCATGAACATCTGCGAACACATGAAGCAGGCTGAAGACTTGAAGCCGGCAGTACACGTTTGCGAGGAATGCGTAAAGATGGGCGACCGCTGGGTCCATCTGCGGATTTGCCTGACCTGCGGCAATGTCGGTTGTTGCGATTCCTCGAAGAACAAACACGCCACGAAGCACTTTCACGCGACGCAGCATCCCGTCATTCGATCGATCGAGCCTGGCGAGACCTGGGGATGGTGTTATGTGGATGAGATCGAATACGACTTATCCCACGGCGTTCACAAAGCGAAGGTGATGGAGTAGCGTCCACGCCGTTCATTGCGGATCTCGGATATGATTCTCATATGCGACGAATCCTGCTGCTTCTCACCCTTGCCTGCCTGGCGTTCGGCCAGCGGCGGGGCGTGACCGCCGAAGACTACTTTGCATTTGAGTCGGTGAACGATCCGCAGATTTCACCCGATGGAAAATGGGTCGCCTACACGGTGACCACCATCGACCAGAAGGCGAATCGCCGGACCTCCAGGATCTGGCTGGCGGCGCTCGACGGCAGCCACCCAGCCGTGCCGTATAGCGGAGAATCCATCTCGTCGACGTCGCCGCGATGGTCCCCTGACGGGCGCTTCGTGGCGTTTCTTTCGAATCGCGACGCGCAGGGCGGACGGCCGCAGATTTGGATTCTTTCGCGGAACGGCGGCGAGGCTCGCCGCGTCACCAGCCTTGAAAATGGCGCGTCGAGTTTCGAATGGTCCCCGGATTCGTCGCGATTCGTGTGCCTGACCAGGACCGGACCGCCGCAGAATAAAAACAGCGACGTCCGTCATTACACGCACAGCAATTATAAGTTCAACGACACCGGCTGGTTCGATGAGAAACGGTCGCACGTGGTCGTGGTCGACGTGAAGACCGGCGCGGCCAAACAGATCACCGACGGTAACGACTGGAACGATACCGATCCGCGCTGGTCGCCCGATTCCAGCCGCATCGCGTTCGTTTCGAATCGTACAGGCCATGAGTTCGACGGCGATCACAACTCCGACGTGTGGGTGATTCCGGCGGCCGGCGGTTCGCTCGTGAAGATTTCGGATCATGCGGGACCGGACCGCAGTCCGCGCTGGTCGCCCGACGGGAAGCGAATCGCCTTTGTGGGTGCGGCGGATGAAGAAGATGCGGCCAACATTTATCTGGCGTCCGCGGCGGGTGGAAAATCTGCGGAAATTTCCAAAGACTTCGACATGCTGGTGGGCGAAATGGAATGGGCCGAGCATGGCAACGCCATTTACTTCGATTCGGGGATCAAGGGTGAAACGCACTTGTTTCGAATGGATGCATCCACGGGCGCCGTGAAGCAATTGACCACGGGTCCGCGAAACGTCCATGGGATGGCTCTGCCCCCTGACAGCGCCAAAGACGAGGCGGGAAAGATGGTCTACATCGCGAACGATTTCGAGCATCTCGACGATATTTATGTTCGGGACGGCGGCCAGGAGCGGCAGGTGACGCATTTGAACTCCGACCTGTGGGGCAAGCTCGAGTTCGCGAAAGTGGAGCGCGTTCCCTACAACGCTGCCGACGGCTTCGATATCGACGGGTTCCTGGTCAAGCCCATCGGATTCGATCCATCGAAGAAATATCCCATGGTGGTGAGCATTCACGGCGGTCCTGCGGGACAATACGGCGTCGATTGGTACCAGGAATTTCAGGTTTATGCCGCACGTGGATGGGCGGTGTTTTTCTGCAATCCCCGAGGATCGACGGGTTATGGCCGCAAGTTCCAGCGCGCGGTGGCGATGGAATGGGGCGGGAAGGCATATACCGATATCATGACTGGCGTCCAGGAAGTTCTGAAGACCAACGCGTGGATCGATCGAGACCGTCTGGGTGTCACCGGCGGTTCCTATGGCGGTTTCATGACCAACTGGATCGTCACCCAGACGAATATGTTCAAGGCGGCGGTGACGCTGCGCAGCATTTCGAATTTCATCAGCGATGACGGCACGCGCGACGGGGCCTATGGGCATGAGCGCGATTTCGGCGGCGACATTTTTCACAATTTTGACGAATATTGGAAATACTCGCCGTTGCACTATGTCCAAAATGTGAAAACCCCGACGCTGGTGCTGCATTCCGATAACGATTTTCGAGTGCCGATCGAACAAGGCGAGCAATGGTTCCGCGCATTGCAGCGTTATCACGTCACCTCCGAAATCGTGTTCTTCCCGCGCGAGAATCACAATCTGACCCGCACGGGCGAGCCAAAGCACCTCGTCGAAAGCATGAACTGGCAATGCTACTGGTTCGACCGGTTTCTGAACGGAAACGAAGGCGCGAAGCGGCCGACCGATTAGAGTGATCTCGCTCGCTCCTTCGCTTGACCGCATCGTTCGTGAACTTCACGCCGCGGGCTTTCGCGCGCTGATCGTCGGCGGCGCGGTGCGCGACGCGCTGCTGGGACTCGACCCGAAGGACATCGACATCGAAGTCTACGGCGTCGCCTACGATCGCCTGGCGGAGCTTCTAGCGCGGCACGGACGCATCGACCTGGTGGGAAAAGCGTTCGGAGTCGTCAAGTTTAACTCGGCCGATGGCGCCGCTCGCGATTTTAGCGTGCCTCGTCGGGATAGCAAAATCGGGCTGGGGCATCGCGATTTTCTGACCACGTTCGATCCGGCCATCACGCCTCGCGAGGCAGCCAGCCGCCGCGACTTCACCATCAACGCGATTGCTTACGATCCAATCGCGAAATCGATCCTGGATTTTTTCAATGGGCGCGAGGACCTGGAAAATCGGGTGCTCCGCGCTACCAGTTCCGCGTTCTCCGAAGATCCGTTGCGAGTCTTGCGCGGAATGCAGTTCGCCTGCCGGTTCGATTTGTCGCTGGACACTGCCACAGCCGCGATGTGCCGGTCGATCGCGGACCTGTATTCAACGTTAGCCAAGGAGCGGGTCGCTGAAGAGTTCATGAAGTGGGCGCTGAAGGCGGCGCGGCCGGGAAAGATGCTCGATTATCTGACCGCTTCCGGCTGGATCGCGAATTTTCCGGAGCTGGCCCAATTACAAGGCGTCCCGCAGGAGCCGGAATGGCACCCGGAAGGCGACGTCGACGTTCACACCATGCACGTGGTCGACGCGGCGGCGCGGATCGCGGAACGCGACGCATGCGAGGGGGACGATCGCGCGGTGCTTCTGTTCGCCGCCTTGACGCACGACTTCGCCAAAGCCGGTACCACCCAGCTTCGCGAAAAAGATGGCCGGATGCGGTGGACCGCCTATGGACATGAGGCCGCGGGCGGCCCGCTGGCCCGCGCGTTTCTTGAGCGGATCGGAATCAAGAGCGCGATCGTCGAACGGGTGGTGCCGTTAGTGGAACACCATCTGGCGCATACCAGCATCGGGATGGAGGTGACGGCGCGCGCCGTGCGGCGGCTGGCCGTGCGGTTGGCCCCGTCGAGCATCGCGCAGTTAATCCGCCTGATTGAGGCCGATGCATCGGGCCGCCCGCCGATGGCTCCCGGCTTGCCCGAAAATGCAGCGCGGCTGCGCGATATGGCGGCGATGCAATCGGTGGAGGAAAAGCCGCAAGCTCCGTTGATTCTCGGCCGGCACGTGCTCCCGTATTTTCAAGATCGCCCCGGGAAACATATTGGCGAGGTGACGCGGGCTGCTTATGAAGCGCAGGCCGACGGCGCTTTTTCGAATGAAGCCGAAGCGCTCGCCTGGCTTGAAAATTATATTCGCTCACTCGCCGCCGAATAGCTTGTTGACGTCGGCGTAAGGAATCGCGCCTTCCGTCATCGCGGTGTAGGTGCCGTTATCGCGCAACTCGACCGCCATGCGATCGAGCAGGCCAAGCGTGGCGCGCATCGGTCCCGAGCCGACGCTGACTCGCGCGACTCCCAGAGTTTCCAGCTCCCCGATCGGGGGCGATCCTGCCACGGCCAGAATATTCAAAGGACCGCGCACGGCTCGAACCAGGCGCGCGATAGTATCGCGGTCGCGTACGCCCGGAGCGAAAAGGCAATCGGCGCCGGCATCGCGATAGGAGTTCAGACGCTCCACGGCGCGGTCGAAGCGTGTCGCTTCCTCGCCGATCAAGTTCAGAAAAATATCGGTGCGCGCGTTGACCACCATACCTGGCACGGCTTCCCGAATCGCCCGCACGCCCGGCGCGATGTCGATCAGGCCGGCGCCTGCCGTATCTTCCAGATTCATACCCACCGCGCCCGCCGCCCACACTGCTCGCGCCGTCTCGACGGCGTCGTCATAGCCGGCCTCCACATCCGCGGTGACGGGAATTTTCACGCTTCGCGCGATTCGTGCGACGGAGTCAAGCATTTCGCCGCGGGTTAGACGCTGGCCATCGGGATATCCGAGCGTGAACGCGACTCCCGCGCTGGTAGTGCCCAGGGCGGGGAATCCGGCGCGTTCAAAGATACGCGCGCTGGCCGCGTCCCAGGCATTCGGCAGCAGCAGCAGCCGAGGGCCTTGATGAAGCTGCCGGAGAACATCGGCTTGGGTCACGATACCGAGGATAACAGGCCCGTTATCCCAAAAAATCGAAGAGCGTCTGCCGCGGAATCTGCCCCTCTGAGCTGAGCGCCGCCTGCGATTGGGTTTGGGACTGAGTCATATCGAGAATGGTCGAAGGCATATCCGTGTCCTGAAGGTTGCTGATCTGTCCCTGGAGTTGAATCTGTTGGGTCGCCGCGTCATTCGTTGCAGCCGTGACACTGTCCTGAGTAGTCCCGTAAAACGCGAGCTGCTGGTTCAGATACTGGGCCACGGTCGCGAGGCCGCCCTGGGCGGTCTGGACCGCGCTCTGGCTATTGCTGTTCAACGCCGTGATCATGCCCCCAATGGCCGAGTATACGTTGGTGGTGGGGTCGCTCGAATCGAAAATCTGCTGCGCGGTCAGGGCCGTTGGAAAGGTAGTTCCATTGGGAGCCAGCGCGACGCGGGTCGAAGTGGTGCCCTGGTAGGCGCTCACGGAATTGGTCAGCGTCGGATCGTAGGTGTACGGCGTGGTCTGGTCCTGGTCACCCGAAAAAACATATCGGCCGTTGATGTTGGTGTTCGCCAGGCTCACCATCTGCTGCTGTATGGATTGAAGCTGCTGCGCGAGTGAGGTGCGCGTGGTGGCCGTTTGAGTTCCGGTCGCGCCCTCCGCCGCCGCGGTTTGCACCTGGTCGAAAAACTGCACCGCGCTCTCGAGAGACTGCTCGCCCGTATTCACTTCCGTGGTAATGGTTCCCAGGTTGGTCGAGATCTGCTGCGACGCCGAAAGGGAAGCCCGCGCTTGTAGAAGCGAGGATACCTGGTCCGGATTGTCGGAGACGTTGCGCATAGTCACGCCGCTCGAAATATCCAGCTGGTCCGTGTTCATCCGCTGGGTTACCCGGTTGAGGTTATTTACGAATTCCTGATACGTCGAATTTAGAGCGGAGATCATGGGACAGGCACCATATCCATAAGAGTCGTTATCATCGTGTCCAGCACGCCCACCAGCTTTCCTACCGCCTGATAGGCCTGCTGAAATTGCAACAGCTTGGCGGCTTCGTCATTGAGAGAAACGCCGCTTACCTGCGTGCGCTCGGCCTGGGCCTGGGTCAACTGATCCTGAGCCTGCGTCTGGCTTTCGGTTGCGCCCGCAACGTCGTTGCCCACCTGGGAGCCAAGGTTGCCATAAAACTGGGTAAAACTAAATCCGTTAATTTGAGGCGAGTTGGCCATCTGCGTCAAGGCGATGGCATTGCCGTTCCCTCCGGGCGCGCCCGCCGCTGCCACCGCGATCTGATCCGGTGTCAGGCTGTTTACGGCAATCGTCGACGCGGCGTCGGTGGCTTGGTCGTAGCTGAACAGAGGTTGGTGGGAGCATTCCCGTTCTGATCCACCCCCTGCGCCAGTTGGCCGTTTACCGCATCGGAGAACGATTGCGCCAGCGTATTCAAGCTCGACATGTAGCCCGGAAGCGTCGTGTTCTTCTCGGTGATCAGCGCCCCCAATTGTCCCTGGCTGATCTGCGATGTAATATCGTTGCCCTGGGAATCGAGAATCGTGGTCTGGTTCGAAGCGTTGCCAGTCGAGACTTGATTCGCGGTTGAGCCGGTCACCAGCGAGGTTTGCGCGCCGATCGTCACATCATAAGCGCCCGTGCTGTCCCGAACTACGCCGATATCGGTCAACTGGGAAAGACTCTCCAGCGCCGAATGCATCTGAGCATCCAGCCCGGCGTCGGTGGTCGCACCCGAGTTCGCCCGGTAGGTCTGATTGATTCCGGCGATTTGCCCCGCCAGTTGATTGATCTGCGCCACTACGCTGGTAGTCTGGCTGGTCAGGTTGGTCGAAACCTGAGTGATTCCAGTGGCCGAGGACTGAATGCTTTGCGCCACACTCCCCGCCGCCGTGATCACTGCCTGGCGGCTGACCGCGTCGTTCGGACTCACGCTCAATTGTGAAAAAGTGTTGAAGAAATTATCGATTGACGTGGCGACTCCTGAAGTCGACGTCAGATCGAACAATGGCTGAATCTGTCCCAGGTCTTGAGCCGTCTGCGTCGAGCTGCCCAGCAATTGCTGTTGCGTCCGTACTGCTTGTTCCAGGTATTCATCGCGGGAGCTGTTCAGCGGGCCCGCCATCACGCCGCCCACCAGCCCCGCGGCCGGCTGAAATGGCAGCGCGTCGAACGTTGGGTTCTGATCCACGTATCCCGGCGTATTTGCGTTTGTAATGTTGTTTTCGATGACGTTGAAGGTCTGTCCGAACACGCCGAGCGCATTTGCCGAATTGATCAACGCCGATGTAATGCCGCCCATATGGTTACCCCCGGATCGACAAACTTCCTGTAAACGAGATCGGCGCTGCGTCGCCGGTCGGTGTATAACCCGCCGTAGCCGAGCCCAGCAGTTTGGCCCAGCCCTGGTAAAACGATGCCCCGTGTTCGATCAGCCTGCGCACCGCCGTAAGATCGTTCTTCAAGGCCTTCAATTCCCGCCCCAGCTCCGGATCCGCGGCTCCCACACCTCCAACTTCTCCAAGGCTCAGCTTCTGCTGAACCAAGCCGAGACAAGCCGCCGCCTCAACCAAGCCGGGAAGGCATTGCTCTATTTCATCGGGTGATGGAGAAAGCAAAGCTCCGCGCAGCCGTTCGATATGAGTTCGCGCGGTTTTAAGATTCGAGTGCATCGTCGACGATCTTCGAGGCCGTTGCGCCCGGATCCACCTTATAGGTACCGTTGGCGTACGACCGCGCGATCTGTTCGAGACGCGCCTGCCGCTCCGGCGATTCCGAAGCAAGCGATCGCAAACTGCGCACTAACTCAGATAAATGAACGTCGTCATAGGAGCCGCTCGCCACGCTGGGCGAGATGGTCAACCGGGTGGTTGGTCCCGTTGGCTGGCTCTGCTGACTTCGATTTACCTCAGGCGATGTTACGGGAGCGAGATTGGGATCGTTTACCTTCATGGCTTATTCGGGAAGTTCTTTTCCCCTAAGAGAAGTATCGTCCATCTCTGTCGATCTTTTAAGCACGAAGTACCTAGGTAATGCCCTATTCCCTAGCCTGCCGAGGGGGTGCGTTCCCCTCCCCGACACCTTTATAATGACACGATTATTTCTTGATGGTAACCGTGGCCCCGGCGGGCCGGATGTCGATCCGCTCCATATCGTAATCCAGGTCGAACGGCTCGTTAATTTTCGAATCGGGGTAAAGGGGCATGAAGAAATTCTTGACCAGGAACTCGAGCACCGTCTGATTCGCTGCGATGCCCGAAATCTCGACGCGCGTCAGGAATACCGTGCAGCGTCCGCCAGCCGATTCCAGCCGTACCGAGACTTTAAGCGGCCGCTCGCCTTCGATGAGTTTCGCCAGAAACTAGTTGGTAGCCTCACCCTTGGCCTGGCGCATTTTCATAAAATCGACGGTCGCGTACCCGGTCGCCGTGCCTTCCCCCAGCTCCACTCGTGGTTCGCCCATGCCTTCGGGAACAATCTCCGGCACCTTCACCCGCGCCCACGCATTGATCTCCTGCGGCGTGAACGTAATCGTAGTTCCGTGCTTCACTTTCCGCGCCTCGATCGCGTCCAGCTTCCGTTGCGAGCTTTCATACAAAGGGTCGGCCGCGGGAAGCATCAGCGCCCCAGCGGCGATAAAGAGCAAGGCGCGCATGCCCCCAGTGTAGTAGACTCGCGCTCATGACCACTCGGGATTTTCGAAGGATCGCGCTCGCCATACCGGGCGCGGTGGAAACTCCCACATGGCCCATCCGGATTTTCGCGTGAACGGGAAAATCTTCGCGACTCTGGGTTATCCCGGCCAGGACTGGGGAATGGTCAAGTTGAACGCCGCGCAGCAGAGGGAGTTTGTGCTGGCGGAGCCGCAGGTGTTCGTTCCCGTGAAGGGCGCGTGGGGCAGCCGCGGAGCTACCAGCATACGGCTCGACCAAGCGGCGGAGGATTCCGTGCGGCAAGCCATGCTCGCCGCCTGCTCCAACCTGACTGCTCCAGGAAGAAAATCGCGTTGACGCTTACTGCTGCGGCGTAGCCTTGGCTTCCGCCGACTTTTCGAGCTCGGCCAGTTGTTTCTTCACTTTGTCCGAATCCTTGGCGTCAGGCGCATACTGCAAGTAGGCCCGCAGGCACTCCGCCGCTCCCTTTGGATCCCGCTTCTGAGCCAAAATGATCCCCAGAATGTAATTGGCCCTGGGATTCTGGTGCGCCGTATCCACTTTCACCGCCTCGCGCGCGCTCTTCTCCGCGACATCCAGATGATTCAGTTGTAGATTTGCGACCGCGTTGTAGTAATAAGCGGCCGGAAAATCATAGGGATTCAGATGCAGCACTTTATCGGTGGTATCGGCCACTGCCTGCCACTTGGCTTCTCTTCCATCCAGCAAATAGATCCGCTCGTAGGGATTGATGTAGTTAGGATCCGCAACCAGCGCTTGCCGGTAAGCGTCGCGAGCCTGGTCGATATGATCGCGGCCCTCGTAAACCCGCCCCAGCTCATACCAGGCCGAGGCGTACTTCGGATAGACCTCTACCGCCTTCTGGAATTCCTTCTGCGCATCGTCGGGCTTGTTCTTTTTCTGGTCTTCCAACCCCTTGTCGTACGCCTTACGCGCGTCTTTCGGAGCCATGGCGGAAGTGGCGCTGGTGGTGAATCCTTCGACATTCGCCAGCCGATGCAGAATCATCGTTCCGACGTCCGGATTGTCCATGTAGCGGCGCCCGGATAGCGAAATCAAGTCCGACCGGAATCCGGCAAGCACCGCGCGCAGATCGCAGGTTTGCAGGTCTCGCTCCCGCATGCCGCCACTGTTGGGGCTGGCGGCCGCGCCCATCTGGCTGCGGTTGGGAGCCTCGCTGGCATCCGCCATCACGCCCATTTCCTGGCCCAGGGTGATGGAAAAACGCCCCTTCGAATCGGTGTATCCTTCCGCGTGCGGCCGGCCACCCGCGCAAACGCGCTCAATGGTCACCGAAGATGCCGGCATGGTGCCGTCATCCAGCGTCACTTTGCCGGAGATCATCATCGGACGCCGCTGATCGTCGGGATTCGGAGTAGTGGTGCTGGGCGTGTTCCCTAAAGTCGAAGGAAGGCGCGAGGTAGAGCCTCCCGTACTGGTCCCGGTCGTGGGACCGCTGCTTACCGGCGGCCTGGTCTGTCCGCCCAGTTGTATCCCGGCAAGAATTAAACTTGCCCCGATGCCCCAAATCCCAGAAAAACGCATGGGTGTCTCCTGCAATGACCTGATTATACTCCGCCGCTTCCCTCTTCGCCTAGGTCTGCCGTAGGTTGACACTTTGTATTCGAAACCTCGACAGTGAAGGAGATGAGATTATTTTTCCCCGCAGTAATCGCGCTGCTGTTAGCCGGTTGTAGCGATACCGCTTCGACTGAAAACAAAGCCAAGGCCCCGGAGCCCACCGCGCAGCCGATTACCGGACGTCAGGCATTCCAGATGACCTATCCTTCGGCCCGCACCTGGGCGCCGGACTGCCAGCCGATCAGTATTCGCTCCGTCAACCTGCCGAATCCGAAGTCGGAAAATGGCAAGGCCGGCGCGTGGGAAATCCTCTACGTATCTCAAGCCCGAGCCCGCCAGCGTTCATTCACATGGTCCGCGATTGAAGCCGAAGGAAATCTTCACAAAGGGGTTTTCGGAGGCATCGAAGAAGGCTGGCGTGGACCCCAGGGATCAGAGCAGCCGTTTCTGGTGGCCGCGCTGAGAATCGATACTCCCGAGGCCCTCGAAACCGCCATCGCCAAGAGTCCGGAATACTTCAAGAAAACCACCGCCAAGCCCCAGGTGAATTTCCTGTGCGAGCTGACCAATCGCTTCCCCGAGCCCGCCTGGCGAGTTTTTTGGGGCGATTCCGTGTCCTCTGCCGAATGGTCGGTCTTCATCGACGCAACCAGCGGTCAATACCTGGGCCGCTAAATTTGGTCCACTTTGGCCGCCCGCTCCACGGTGACCTTCGCGCGTAAATTCGCCACGCCCGCCGTGGGGCGCTCATCTGTGACCGTGAACGCGACCGCATCGTCCATCCAATCATGCGCGGTGCCGTCCGGATCGTGCGATGCAAGCGTGATCGTATACGCGTGCGGGCACAGATCGCATAGAAACGCGAAGGTGATCGATATCGTATCGCCCGCCGCGCAGGGCCCGATCTTCACCCGCTCCAGATCCGTGTTCGTGCCGTAAACTTCGAACCCAATCTGGGTGCGGATCAACAATCCCAGCACCGGATATTCCACCGCTTCATGAAACCGCACCGTGGCCCGGATCGTGACCATCTCGCCGCTCTTGAACACGATGGTCGATTCGCCCTTGGACCCGAACATCTCAACCGTAATGACTTCGGCCCGTCCATCCCCGCGGCGTGCCGACGGCGTCAGACGAGGCGCGATGGTCTCGCCCCAGCTTCGGATCTTCTCCGCGACAAATCGACGGTATCGGACCAGCGTCTCTTTGGGATCTCCCTTAGCCGCGAGCTGGCCCCCTTCGACCCACCAAATTTCATCGCATAGATTCTCGAGCAGCCGATCCTCGTGCGAAGCAATCAGAATAGTCGATCCGGATCGCCGCAGCCGGTCGAGTGCGGTCAGCGTCCGCGCCCGCACGATCGCGTCCTGCGTCGCTAGAGCCTGATCCAGAGCGACCACCGCCGCGGGCGCCAGGTTCAGCGTGTCGCCGAGCCCCACCAGCCGCCTTTCCGCCGGGCCAACCACCTCACCCTCCAGGGCCTGCGCAGCGTTTCCAGCCAGCTTCAACAATTCCGTCACACCCGAGCCTTTTTCTCCAATGACGCCGATTATCGCGCCCGAAGGCGCAACCGCGCTGAAGCCGGAAAGAGGCGCCAAGTGTACGTTACGAAACTCGATGGACATTACCTTTCAGAATAAGATAACTCAAGGCTTCTTCGTCCACTCGCCGATCCATTCAAGGAACTGGTCATACCAGAGGACACTGTTCTGCGGCTTCAAAACCCAGTGCCCTTCGTCGGGAAACAGCACCAGTTTCGACGGGATCTTCTGCATCTGCAAAGCCGTGAACAGTTGCTGCCCCTGGTCGACTGGAACCCGGTAATCCAGCTCGCCGTGAAACACCAGTGTAGGAGTCTTGAAATCTTTCACGTAAAAGCTCGGCGACCACTTGGCGTACAGATCCGGATTGTCCCAAGGCATGCCCTTGAACTCCCATAGCGGGAACCACAGCTCCTCAGTCGCTCCGGCCATGCTCCGCAGATCGAAGACGCCGTCATGCGACACCATGGCCTTAAACCGTGTCGTATGCCCCAGCATCCAGTCGATCATGTACCCCCCATAGGACCCGCCCGCCGCCGCCATACGGTCCGGATCGGCATACGGCAGCGTGGCCACGTGCTCCACCACCGCCATAATGTCGTCGAAAGGCTTGCCGCCCCAGTCGCCATTGATGTCGTCGATAAATTTCTGCCCGTATCCGGTCGACCCGCGTGGATTCGGCATAACCACCAGGTACCCCGCCGACGCGAAGATCTGCGCGTTCCACCGGTAGCTCCAAGTCTCTCCCCACGCCCCCTGCGGGCCGCCATGGATCAAAAACAGCACCGGATATTTCTGCGAGCTCGAAAATCCCGGCGGCTTCACGACGAATGCATGCACCCGCGCTTTCTCCGCGCCTTCGACATCGAATTCTTCGAGAGCCTGCAACGCGCTGCCGTTCAACAACGAATCGTTCAAGTGCGTCAGCGGCACGCCCGAGCCGCCCGTCGATGAAGCGCGGAAAATCTCGGCTGGACGCGACCCGCTCTGCTCCGTATAGATCATGAAGCTCCCATCGGAGTTGAACTGCACATCGTCCAGGCTCGATTCACCCGACACAATCGTCTTAGCGCCGCCGCCCAGCACCGAAATCATCTGCAACCCGGTCCGCCCGCGATCCTCCATCGTGAAAAACAGGCGCGTCGAATCGGGAGACCACGTCATGCTCTCCACCCAGCGATCCAGGCTTTCCGACAGATTGGTAGTCCGGCCCGTCGCGCGCTCCAGCACCATCAGACGCCAGCGGTCGCTCTCATACCCGGCGCGCATTTGCGATCGAAACGCCAGATAGCGCCCATCCGGCGAATATAGCGGCGCATTATCCGCCCCCGGACTGATCGTGATTTTCTTCGAATCGCCGCCGCCGATCGGAATCGTATAAATATCCGAGTTGGTGCTGGTGGCCGGGCTCGGATCGACGTTCATCGAGAAAGCCACTTCGTTCGAATCCGGCGAGATTGCGTAATCGTCGGGACCGCCCAGTGAAAACGGCGGCACGTTGAAAATCCCTGGCGTCAGATCCACCGCGCCGGTCCCATCGGCATTCATCGAAAGAATATGCTGACGCCGCTTGCCTTCATATTCATTCCAGTGCCGGTACAGCAGCGAAGTATAAATGCGGGCCTTCACTTTACTCTGCTTTTCGGCCTCAATCTGAGTCTTATTGCACGCATCGTCAGCGCCGCAGTCGGGATAGATGGTGCTGACGAAAACGATCTTTTTCCCGTCCTGCGAGACCACGATTCCACCCGCCTCGGTCGACAGATGGCTGACCTGCCGCGCACTCGATCCATCCGGATTCATGCGCCAGATCTGCGAAGATCCATCTCGATTTGAAATATATAAAATTTGCTTCGAATCCGGCGCCCATCGTGGACGCTCATTATCCGTGCCGTCGCTGGTGATCTGCCGCGGCACCCCGCCGTTCGGCGCGACCACGTAAATCTGCTTCGGTTTGATATTCCGGTCCAGATCCACGGTCTGAACGGTGAACGCGACCTGTTTACCGTCGGGGGAAAGCACCGGCTCGCTGAGGCGCGCCAGTTTCATCATCGTCTGCACGTCGAACGGCTGCTTCTGTCCGAAAAGCGTCGCGGCGCATAGCAGCGTCAGCACAAGGCGCATATACGATCATTCTATCGCCAGGCCGGCGAAGCTGAACTGCGGATCCTGCACGTCACCCGCAGGAGTCACCACGGCGCTCGTCTCGAACCCCGGATGCTCCGGCGTCCCGAATCGCAGGTCGATCAACTCCACCAGCGTCCCCTCCGCGGCCGGTGTGACCTTCCAGAAAGGCAATTGCGAAAATGCAGCGAAGCCTTGAAACACGGGATTGCGCCGCGCCGCGTCCTGCGCTGCGCTCGGCTCCGGCGGATAGTCGATTCTGCCGGCTGAAGGATCGAATTGGCCGCCCAGGTCCACCGGCACAATGTCGACCCATCCGTTGCCCTCCGCCACTCCCCGCCAGTGCAACGGGTTGCTCCGATCCGGAATAGCCGTCAGACTTTTCGCGATCGAGTCATTGAACAGATGCGCGCCCATCACCCCCAGCGCGCGCGAATGCGCCGTGTATCGGCCGCCTTCATACGCCAGGATCGCCACCAGCGCGAACCACGCCCATCCACGCCGGGGACCGGAGCTCTTCTTCGCGCCGATCTCAGAGCCCACCAGTTTAGCCAAAGCCGGCGCCGCTACCGCCAACAGCAGCATCGCCAGTATCCACGGATCCACCACGTCAGTCTGATCCAGGCGCAGCCAGCGTGTCGAGAAAGGCAGCAGCAGCCGGATTCCATACACATTGGTCCAGTCGAGCACCAGGTGGCTTAGCACCCCCGCCAGCGAAAACAAATAGGCCCACCACGAAATCTGACGCCGGAAGATCCACACGATCAGCGGAGGAAGCAGCGCCATCACCGGCGCCAGCAGAAGCGAGTGTGTATAGCTGCGATGCCATTTCAAGTAATTCAACGCGCCGCCCAGCCCGGAAACTACGTCGATGTCTGGAATATTTGCCGCCAAAACCATGACGAATGCCGAGTTCGCCACCTTGCGATCGATCCCGCAGCGCGACATCATCAGCCCCACCAGCGAATGGGTGACGTTGTCCACCTACCGGTACTCCTCCGGAATCAAAACGGTAAGGGCATCCGGTACGATTTGGAAGCTCGCGGGGGATCTGCCGGCGTACTCGCCGTCGATTTGCAGATGCACGTCCCCCGTCACGTCAATCCGTTGCGACCGAAGCGTATGCACGCCGCGCATCGATTGCACGCGCTTCAGCCCGACGCCGAGCATGTACCACGAGTACCGCAGCGGATTCGACCCCTCGAACAGCACGATCTCGAACTCATCGGCCAGCAGCGACGCGCCGCTCGCGATTTCGAGGTCGCCGCCGTAATTCCGCACGCGGCTGACCAGAGCGAAACCACAGCGGTAAACCTCGCCGTTGATTTTCGCTTCGAGCTGCCCCACCCGTTCCTTGATATGGCCGAACCCGGCCAGCCAGTACGCAACCTTGCCCGCCATGGCTTTGAATTTCGGATTGATGTCGTAGACCACCTTCGCGTCCAGGCCCGCGCCTCCCATGGCGAGAAAATGCCGCGCCGGCCCGCGTCCGTTGCACATCCGTCCCACCGCGATCCGCCGTTCGACGGAATGTACCAGCCGGTCAACCGCGCGATCCAGGCGCGACCCCAGCCCCAGTTCCATCGACAGGACATTCGCCGTCCCGGCCAGGCAAAATCCCCAGCGTGGCCTGCGAATGGATCATCCCGTTGACTGCTTCATTGATGGTTCCGTCGCCGCCCAGGACCAGAATCAGATCCGCGCCCGCCGTCACCGCCTGACGCGCGATTCGTGTCGCATCGTCGGGACCCGAGGTAGGCGCTAGCACCGGCGCGAGGCTCGCGCGCCCCAGAGCTTCAGTGGTACGTTGAAGAATACGCTCAGGATTCCGGCGAAGCTTGCCGGCCGTTGGATTGTAGATGAGGACCGGCTGCCGATAGCGTGTAATCTTTCGAGTATAGCTCCGATCGCCATAAACGCGTGACCTCACCTGAACAAAAAATCGAAGAATTGCGCGAAAAACTGCGCCATCATGAGTTCCTTTACTACGTGCTCGACGCGCCCGAAATCGGCGACGCCGAATATGACGCCCTGATGCGGGAGCTCCAGCGCCTGGAGCAGCAGCATCCCGAGCTGACCACGCCCGATTCCCCCACCCAGCGCGTCGGCGGCAAGCCGCGCGAAGGTTTCGTCAAGGTGCCGCATTCGAGTCCCATGCTCAGCCTGGATAATGCGCTGGGCGAAGCGGAGCTGCGCGACTTCGACCGCCGCGTGCGAACTTTGTTGCCGGACGAATCCTACGCCTATGGAGCCGAGTTGAAGCTCGACGGATTATCGCTGGCGGTTCACTACAAGAACGGCGCGATGGTGCAAGCCTTGACGCGCGGCGACGGCGTGATCGGCGAGGAGGTCACGGAAAACGCGAAAACCATCCGGTCGATTCCTCTGCGCGTGAAAGGCGGCGGCGATTGGGAAGTCCGCGGCGAGGTAGTCCTTACCCGGCGCGCCTTCGAGAAGGCTAACCAGGAGCGCGAAGCCGCCGGCCTGCCTCGTTTCGCGAATCCCCGCAACGCCGCCGCGGGATCGCTGCGAGTCCTGGACCCGTCCATCACCGCCGCGCGCCATCTCGAATACTTCACCTATTTTCTCTTCGCCGAAGGCAAGCCCGCGTTTGCGAGCCAATGGGAGTCGTTGAACCGCCTCCACGACATGGGCTTCAAGGTGAACCCCAAACGCAAGCTCTGCCCGGATATCGATTCCCTGGCCGAATTCTGCCGCGAATGGGAAGAGAAGCGCGAGACGCTCCCTTACGAAATCGACGGAGTGGTCGCGAAAGTCGATTCGATGGACCAGCAGAGCCGCCTGGGCTGGACCGCCAAGGCTCCGCGCTGGGCCATCGCTTACAAATTCGCCGCGCGCCAAGCCGAAACCGAGCTTCTGGATATCGGCGTCAACGTCGGCCGTACCGGCGCGCTGACTCCAGCGGCATTTCTAAAGCCCGTGATCATCGGCGGCGTCACCGTCTCCCGCGCGACCCTCCACAACGAAGATGAGATCGGACGTTTGGGTCTCAAGATCGGCGATACCGTTCTGGTGGAACGCGCTGGCGACGTCATCCCGAAGGTGGTCAAAGTCGTCAGGGAAGGCGAGCATCGCCGCGAATTCAAGATGCCCCATGCCTGTCCCGTATGCGGCGCGGAAGTGGTGCGAGCCGAAGGCGAAGCGGTCAGCCGATGCATTAACACGAACTGCCCGGCGCGTCTGAAAGAATCGGTCCTGCATTTTGCCGGCCGTGGCGTAATGGATATCGATGGAATGGGCGAAGCGGCGGTGAATCAACTGGTCGATACCGGAATGGTGAAGAACGTCGCCGACCTTTACCGCATCACCGCGGCCCAGTTGATCGAACTGGAGCGCATGGGCAAGAAATCCGCCGAGAAGCTGATCGCGAATATTGACGCCTCGCGCCGAGCTTCCTTACCTCGAATCCTCAACGGGCTCGGCATCCCCTTCGTCGGCGAACGAACCGCGCAGTTCCTAGCGCGAGCAGTTCGGCGACCTCGACAAGATCGCCGCCGCAACTGAAGACGAATTACAGCGAGCCGAGGAAGTAGGTCCCAAAGTCGCCGCCAGCATCCATCGCTTCTTCGAGGAACCCCGCAATCGCGAATTAATCGAGCGCCTGCGCGCCGAAGGCTTCAAGTTCACCCAGCAAATCAAACCCAAGACTGGCGGACCGCTCGCCGGACTGACCTTCGTGCTGACCGGAACCTTCCCCACGCTTTCTCGAGAGGATGCCAAAAGCCGCATCGAAGCGGCGGGCGGAAAAGTGACCGGATCGGTCAGCCGTAAAACGGATTACGTGGTAGCCGGGGACGACCCAGGCTCGAAGCTCGACAAGGCCCGCGACATCGGAGTAAAAGTGATCGACGAACCCCAGCTTCTCGAGATGATCGGCTCCTGATGCATCATTTCTGGGAGCTCCTGGCACAGTGGGGGCCGCTAGGCGTTTTCGTGATCGCGCTGGTCGATTCCCTGGGCGTACCGAACCCCGGCTTAGTGGATGGGGCCTTGATCCTCGCCGCCATCGCCAGCCCCGCCAACGCCGCCCTGTGCGCGCTAGTGGCCGTTTTAGGATCTCTACTCGGGGCCCTCGGATTCCTTGAAATTACGCGAAGAGGAGGCGAACGTTACCTGGTCCGATTCACCTCCACTGGCCGCGGCCTGAAGTTTCGCGAATGGTTTCACCGCTACGGCCTTTTGACGGTATTCATTCCCGCGCTCCTGCCCTTTCCCTTTCTGCCCTTTAAGGTATTCGCCGCCTGCGCCGGCGCGATGGGAGTCAGCCGCACCCGTTTCCTGCTGGTCCTGCTGGCTGGCAGAATTCCCCGCTATCTCGGCTTGGTCTACTTAGGTGCGACCTTGGGCGACAATTCCGCATCATGGATAAGGGCGCACCTCTGGCATTTCGGTGCGTTTGCGGTGATTTTATTCGCCGCGCTATACGGTCTGATGCGATTTGCGCAACGCGAACGGGTAGAATAGAGTTATACCGGGGGGTGCACCCCATGCTAGCCATCCAATCCATCACAGAGGAAATCGCGGAGTTGAAGCGCTCCCGTCGCGCCGTGATCCTGGCGCATCATTACCAGGAGTCCGAAATCCAGGACTTGGCCGACGAAGTAGGCGACAGCTTGGAACTCGCGCGTAAAGCGCGGGACTTCGACGGCGACGTCATCGCGTTCTGTGGCGTATGGTTCATGGCCGAAACCGCGAAAGTATTGAATCCGGACAAAATTGTAGTGGTCCCCGCTCGCGACGCGGGATGCAGCCTCGTCGATGCCTGTCCCGTTGACCAACTTCGCGAGTGGAAGGCGAAAAATCCCGGCTACGCCATCGTTTCCTATATCAATACGTCGGTGGAAGTGAAGGCGGAAAGCGACATTCTCTGCACCTCGCGCAACGCCGTGAAGATCGTCAATTCCATTCCCGCGGATCAGCCGGTATTGTTTCTTCCGGACCTGAACCTGGGCAATTACGTCCGGGAACAAACCGGCCGCGCAACATGAAGATCTGGCAGGGGACCTGTATCGTCCACGCGACCTTTGCGGCCCGCACGCTCTCGGCGGCCCGCGCTGAGCACCCTTCCGCATTGGTCGCGGCGCATCCCGAATGCCCGCGCGATGTTCTTGCCATGGCGGACTTTATCGGCTCCACTTCGGCCATCGTCGATTGGTGCGCGGCTCAGGACGCTTCGGAATTCATCGTGATGACAGAAAGCGGCGTGCGCCACTCGCTCCAGAAGATGTCGCCGGCCAAGCAGTTCCACTTCCTTCCCAACGAAAATTGCAATTGCAGCGAGTGCCCGTACATGAAGCGCAACACGCTCGAAAAACTGCGCGATGCCCTTCGAAATCTGGCCCCGCGCGTGGAGCTTTCCCAGGATTTGATGGACCGCGCCCGCCTGCCGATCGAGAGAATGCTGGCCGTAAAATGACGCCGCTCGTCGACACCTTCGGCCGCATCCATGACAATCTGCGCGTCAGCGTCACGGACCGCTGTAATATCCGTTGTTTCTACTGCATGCCGGAGGATGGCGTAAAGTTCCAGCCGCGCGAGCAGCTTCTCACTTTCGAAGAGATTGAACGATTCGTCCGCGCCGCCGTCACCCTCGGCGTCCGCAAGCTTCGCCTCACCGGTGGCGAGCCGCTTCTGCGCAAGGAACTGCCTGAATTAGTTCGAAAGCTGGTCAAAATCGACGGAATTGAAGATATCGCGCTAACCACCAATGGCGTTTTGCTCGCGGCCCAGGCTCGCGAGCTTTACGACGCCGGTTTGCGCCGGATCAATATTCATCTCGATACGCTCGACCGGGAGCGTTTCAAGCGAATCACCCGCCGCGACGATTTCGATAAAGTGATGGAGGGCATCGAGTTGTGCCGCAGCCTGGGCTACGGTCCCATCAAAATCAACGCCGTCGCTGTGAAAAACCTGGTCGAGCCGGACATCGTTTCACTGGCCCGCTTTGGGCGCGAAAACGGGATCGAGATCCGCTATATCGAGTTCATGCCGCTCGATTCACAGGGCATCTGGGATCGCGGCCGGGTCCTGCTGGCGGACGATATGATCGCCATGCTGGAACGGGAAATCGGGCCGCTCGAAGAGATTCCGGATCGCGATCCGCGCGCCCCCGCCACCGAATATCGCTTCGCGGACGGCATCGGGCGGGTCGGGTTCATCGCCTCCGTCAGCCGGCCCTTCTGCCTGAATTGCAACCGCATCCGCCTGACCTCCGACGGCAAGCTCCGCTATTGTTTATTCGCCATCGACGAGACCGACATACGCCAGGTACTACGCAGCGGAGGCACCGACGACGACATTCGTGCCGCGGTTCGCGCTTCGGTTCACGACAAGTGGCTGGGCCATGAGATCAATTCGACGCAATTCGTGCCCCCGCCCCGGCCCATGTACTCGATCGGGGGCTGAAGTTTTTCGAAGACTCTGCCGATACGCAGTAATGCGTTCCTTCCGACACTTGTTTCAAGGCTTTATTCTGCTGCTGGCCACCCTGCTTCCACTCGCGGCCCAGGACCAGGCGGCCGCGGACTCACCCACCATCAAGCTGGATGCGGACGCGAAGGGCTGCGTCGATTCGAATGTTATGCAAAAACTGCCCTTCTGCCGCATCGACAACTGCGAAAAAAAGGAATCCGACCACCGCGACATCCCCGTGAAGGATGACGGCAAAGGCGAGGCGGTGACGGCCGCCGTCGACGGCGAAAGCCACGCCATTATGTATGAGTGCCGTGAAGGCACGACTCCCGCGGATCTGGTGTCCCAGGCCGTCGAGGCTCTTCGCGTCGGCGGGTTTGAAGTCCCCTACCAGTTCGTCGACAAAGAAGCCACGGTCACCGCGCATAAAGGAGACCTGTGGGTCTTATTCGACTCGGCTTCGCGATTCTATACGCTGACCGAGTTCAAGGCCGTATCCGACCTCGAATCGGCCACCGACGCCGTCGCTATGGCGGACGCGGTCGAGCATTATGGCCACGTCCCCGCCTATGGCATTCAATTCCTGCCGGGCCGCGCGGACGTGACGCCGGAGTCTGAAGTCGCCATCGGCGAAGTGGTGGCAATGCTAAGCGAGCATCCCGACTGGCGCGTTCGCCTGGTGGGCCACACCGACAATACCGGAACCAAAGAGGGCAACCTGGCGTTGTCCATGAAACGCGCCTCAGCGGTGGTGACTTTTCTCATCGCCCGCGGAATCAAGAAGACGCGTCTCGAAGTCGCCAGCGCCGGCGATGGCGAGCCCGTGGCCGATAACGATACCGAAGCCGGCCGCGCCAAAAATCGCCGCATCGAAGTAGTCAAACTCCAAACCCCGTAGTACACTGCCGGGTATGCGATTCACGCTCACGCTACTCGTGTGTCTATCCGCGTACGGACAGCCCGCTTACGACATCGTCATCTCGGGAGGCCGTGTCATCGACGGCACCGGCAGCGCCTGGTTCTATGGCGACGTCGCCATCCGTGGCGATCGCATTGCGAAGATTGCCCCCGCTGGAATGCTGCGCGATGCCGCCGCCAAACAGAAAATCGATGCCCATGGGATGGTGGTCTCGCCCGGATTCATCGATATTCAAGGCCAGTCCCGCGGCGCGCTGCTGAACGGCGACGGCCGGCTAGTCAGCATGATCACCCAGGGAATTACCACGACCATCATGGGTGAAGGTGGAACCAACGCGCCGTCAAACGATAAGACGCTAGCAGCCGAGCCCGACGACGCCTCCCGCAAGGTGAATGGCCGCTTTTCCGGTCCCCACGGATTTCGCGATTGGCTGGAAGCCATGCAGCAGCACGGGTCTTCGCCGAATTTCGGCTCGTTCGTCGGCGCGACCACGCTCCGGATGTTCGGCAAAGGCATGGCGCAAGGCGCGCCAACACCGGCCGAACTCGACGAAATGCGCGGAGCGATCAAGCGAGCCATGGAAGACGGAGCCTTCGGGATGGCGTCGGCTCTGATCTATCCTCCTGGCGAATACACGACCACGAATGAACTGGTCGAGCTGGCGAAAGTCATGTCGCCGTACGGCGGCGTTTACATCACCCACATGCGGTCGGAAGCCGACCGCCTGCTCGAAGCCATCGACGAGGCGATCAAGATTGGCCGCGAAGGCCATGTCGGAGTGGAGATTTATCACCTGAAGGCCGCCGGCAAGTCGAACTGGCCGAAAATGGCGCAGGCCATCGCGAAGATCAACCAGGCGCGCGCTGAAGGTGTAGACGTCAGCGCCGACATGTATCCATACGTTGCCGGAGGGACCGGCCTGACGGTTTGCCTGCCTCCCTGGGTCTCGGCCGACGGCAAGCTGTTCGACAATTTGAAAGATCCCGCGATTCGGGCGCGCATCCACGCCGAAACCTTGGCTCCCGCGCGCGATTGGGAAAATCTCTGCCAGCAAGCCACTCCTGAAGGCGTGATGATCACTCGCCTGGTCAGCCCCGGAAATGAAAAATACGCCGGCAAGCGGCTCTCCGAGATCGCCCAGGCGATGCATAAGGATTGGGCCGACGCCGCCATGGACCTGATTTCAGCCGAGCATACCCGCGTCGAAACCATGTTCTTCGTCGCCAGCGAAGACAATCTGAAACTTCAGCTTCGCCAGCCGTGGATCAAGTTCGGCACCGACGCGGTGGGACAGGACCCTGCGACAGCTCGCAGTCTGACGCATCCGCGCTCCTACGGAAATTTTCCGCGCATCCTCGGGAAATACGTTCGCGAGGAAAAAGTCATTCCGCTCGAAGACGCGATTCGCAAGATGACCTCCGCCGTCGCGGACCGTCTATCGCTTACCGATCGAGGACTGCTGAAAGAAGGTATGTTCGCCGACGTGGTGGTCTTCGATCCCGCCACCATTGCGGATCGCGCCACCTATGAGAAGCCTCACCAGCTCTCCGTGGGAATGAAAGAAGTCCTGGTCAACGGAACCGCGGTGGTCCACGACGGCCAGGTCACCGGCGCGAAGCCGGGCAAGATTGTGTGGGGTCCGGGGCGGATCGCGAATTGATCGATATCCACAACCATTTTTTGTACGGCCTGGATGATGGACCGAAGACGCTCGAAGGTTCGCTCGCCATGGTTCGCATGGCCGCCGCCGCCGGAACCACCGATTTCGTCGCGACCCCGCACGCCAATCTGACGTATCGCTTCGATCCGGACTTGATCCGGAAGCGCCTGGCCGAAATTGCTGCCGCGTCGGGCGACATTCGCCTCTACACCGGCTGCGATTTCCACCTAAGCTTCGACAACATTGAGGATGCGATCGCCAATCCCGCGAAATACACGATCAATCAGAAATCGTACCTGCTGGTGGAGTTTTCAGATCTGATCATCTTCCGCAACACGCCCGAAATCTTCGGCCGCCTTCAGGATCGCGGGATGACGCCGATTATTACCCATCCGGAGCGCAACGGCCTGCTCCGCCAGCGTCTGGAGAACATCGAAGCCTGGGTTGAAGCCGGCGCGCGAGTCCAGGTCACCGCGCAGAGCTTGACCGGTCTCTTCGGCCGCCGAGCGCAGGAATTTGCCGGGACCCTGCTCGACCGCAGGCTGGTCCACTTCATCGCCAGCGACGCGCATGACTGCGAGCGCAGGCCGCCCAGCCTCGACATCGCTCATGCCTGGATAGTGAAGCGCCACGGGGCCGCGCTCGCCGACACGCTGTGCATCACGAATCCAAAGGCCGCGTTGAACGGCGAGCCGATTGAAGTATCCGAAAAGCCGGCGGCCGCTTCGAAGAAGTGGTATCGACTCTGGCGCTAAACTGATCGCATGCGCCTCCTCGCGTTTGCGATCGCGGTTCCCCTGCTTGCCGCCTCCGTCGCCGGCCTCAAATGGACCGCTCCCTCCACCTGGAAGACGCAAGGCGAGCGGCCGATGCGCGCGGCCACCTACACTCTTCCGCCGGCGCCTGGCGGCTCGGGTGCCGCCGAGTGCGCCGTCTACTTCTTCGGCACCGGCCAAGGCGGCTCCGTGGAAGCGAATCTCGAACGATGGAAGGGCCAGATCCTGAGTCCGGCCGGAAAGCCTGCGAACGCGACCGTCCAAAAACGCACGATTCACGGCATGCCGGTCACTACCATCGATTCGTCGGGCAGCTACGAAGGAATGGGTGACAAGAGCGCGGCTACCAACCACCGGCTGCTCGGCGCGATCGTCGAGGGGCCCGGCGGCAACGTCTTCATCAAGTGCACAGGTCCGGCCAAGACGATCTCCGCGAATCAACCGCAGTTCGACCAGCTACTCGGTTCTTTCGAAAAAGAAAAATAGCGTGCCCTACTCGTCAGGCACCCCGTGAGCCTTATTTTTCGAACCGGTCGAAGAAACTCGACTCGACATAATGCGGGCGAGTTGGACTGTCGGCCACACGGCGCGCCAGATCGCCCAGGAACGAATCGAACTGCGCCGCGGCCGCGGTGTCGACAGGCTGCGAAAGATTGTCTTCCGTCGAGTGGTACCGCTGCGCCAGCCATTGCCGCCACGCCTTGTATTCCGGCGAACCCGCGGTCCAGCCGAACTTCATCGCCAGCGCCGGGACCCCCGCCTGCACAAAACTGTATTGATCGGTCCGCGTGAAGGAATTGCGATCCGGCTCGGGGTCAGGAGCGATCTCGATCCCGTGCGCGGCGCCCACGGCGCGCGCATCCTCCGCCAGCGTCGACTCCGCCAAGCCCTGCACGTGCAGCTTCTTCAGCGCGAACAGGGGCATGAACATATCCAGATTGAGATCGGCGACGATCTCCGTTTCAGGAACCGTCGGACGTCCGGCAAAGTAGCGTGAGCCTAGCAGCCCCTTCTCCTCGCCGGTGAAAATAACGAACAGCATGGAGCGTTTGGGCCGCTCCGGATTTTGACTAAAGCTCCTGGCGATTTCGAGCACCGATGCAACCCCGCTCGCGTCGTCCATCGCTCCCGCGAAAACCGTCCTCCCGTTTACCGGCGCCGTCGTTCCCAGGTGATCCAGGTGAGCCGAAACCAGCACGTATTCATTCTTCAACCTGGCGTCCGAGCCTTCGAGTTTCGCTACGATATTCGGCGACTCCACGTTCGTGTTCTCCGTAGTGACCGTCGCCGTCAGGCTCTTCTTCAGATCGAAACGCGGCAGCGGTTTTTGTGCGTCCGCCAGCGTCAGCAGCTCGGCAAAAGTATGCCCGGTCCCGGCGAACAGCTTTTCCGCTTCAGCCGGATTGAAGGTGGCCGAAAACATGGTTCGATGTAAATCCGCCAGCGCCGGATGACGGGCAGCCACCGCGGCATCCCTCGAATCCGCCGCCAGCCGCATGCCCGGCTGCGCTGCATTGCTCGCCACCCGATCCCATGGAAAATCCATCGATTTCGGGGTCGGAATGCTAATGGAGCCAACCGCGCCCGCGTCCGCCAGGGCCTTCGCCAGCGGAGCCGTCCGCGCAAACGATTTCAGCGCCCCCGGAAGGTCCCCCGGCCCTCCGTTGATATAATTTTCCATGGGATCGGGTGGCGAGCGAATGCAGCGCAGCCGGGCATGCGGCTGGCGGCGGATTCGAGGGATGCCGCGGTGGCTGCCCGTCATCCGGCGCTGGCGGATTTACATCGAACCATCTTTTCGGCCACCTTCAATCCGGCTGAAGCGGAAGAGCTGCTCGCCGGGACCGGGCATACTTTTGCCGAGCTGCTGACGCTGGCGGACGCACAAAAACCGCTGCCGCGTTTCGATCTGAAGAAGAGCCTGACGGCGACGGTCACTACGGAGAACACGAACGTGGAGTCGCCGAATATCGTAGCGAAACTCGAAGGCTCGGACGCCAGGTTGAAGAATGAATACGTGCTGGTTTCGGCTCACCTGGATCACCTGGGACGTCGGCGCCGGTAAACGGGAGGACGGTTTTCGCGGGAGCGATGGACGACGCGAGCGGGGTTGCATCGGTGCTCGAAATCGCCAGGAGCTTTCGCATCAAAATCCCGGAGGCGGCCCAAACGCTCCATGCTGTTCGTTATTTTCACCGGCGAGGAGAAGGGGCTGCTAGGCTCACGCTACTTTGCCGGACGTCCGACGGTTCCTGAAACGGAGATCGTCGCCGATCTCAATCTGGATATGTTCATGCCCCTGTTCGCGCTGAAGAAGCTGCACGTGCAGGGCTTGGCGGAGTCGACGCTGGCGGAGGATGCGCGCGCCGTGGGCGCCGCGCACGGGATCGAGATCGCTCCTGACCCCGAGCCGGATCGCAATTCCTTCACGCGGACCGAATCAATACGGTTTTGTGCAGGCGGGGGTCCCGGCGCTGGCGATGAAGTTCGGCTGGACCGCGGGTTCAGCCGGAATACAAGGCGTGGCGGCAATGGCTGGCGCAGCGGTACCACTCGACGGAAGACAATCTTTCGCAGCCTGTTCGACACCGCGGCCGCGGCGCAGTTCGATTCGTTCCTGGGCGATCTGGCGCGCCGTGTGGCCGACAGTCCCAACTCGCCCGCATTATGTCGAGTTTTTTTCTTCCACCGGTTCGAAAAATAAGGCTCACGGGGTGCCTGACGAGTAGGGCACGCTATTTTTCTTTTTCGAAAGAACCGAGTAGCTGGTCGAACTGCGGTTGATTCGCGGAGATCGTCTTGGCCGGCCTGTGCACTTGATGAAGACGTTGCCGCCGGGCCCCTCGACGATCGCGCCGGGGCCGCCGGTGGTTGAGGTAGCCGCGCTCTTGTCACCCATTCCTTCGTAGCTGCCCGACGAATCGATGGTAGTGACCGGCATGCCGTGAATCGTGCGTTTTTGGACGGTCGCGTTCGCAGGCTTTCCGGCCGGACTCGGGTGTTTGGCCCTTCCATCGTTCGAGGATTCCCCCGCACGGAGCCGCCTTGGCCGGTGCCGAAGATGGAGGCGGAGCACTCGGCGGCACCCGGGTCGCCGGGCGCAGGCGGAAGAGTGTAGGTGGCCGCGCGCATCGGCCGCTGGCCTTCTGCGTCTTCCAGGTGGAGGGAGCGGTCCATTTAGAGGCAGGCTACGGAGGCGGCAAGCAGGGGAACCGCGATCGCAAACGCGAGGAGGCGCATGCGATCAGTTTAGCGCCAGAGTCGATACCACTTCTTCGAAGCGGCCCGGCTTTTCGGATACTTCAATCGGCTCGCCGTTCAACGCGGCCTTTGGATTCGTGATGCACAGCGTGTCGGCGAGCGCGGCCCCGTGGCGCTTCACTATCCAGGCATGAGCGATGTCGAGGCTGGGCGGCCTGCGCTCGCAGTCATGCGCGTCGCTGGCGATGAAGTGGACCAGCCTGCGGTCGAGCAGGGTCCCGGCAAATTCCTGCGCTCGGCGGCCGAAGAGACCGGTCAAGCTCTGCGCGGTGACCTGGACTCGCGCGCCGGCTTCAACCCAGGCTTCGATGTTCTCCAGACGCTGGCGGAGCAGGCCGTTGCGCTCCGGATGGGTAATAATCGGCGTCATCCCGCGATCCTGAAGGCGGCCGAAGATTTCGGGCGTGTTGCGGAAGATGATCAGATCTGAAAACTCCACCAGCAGGTACGATTTCTGATTGATCGTGTATTTCGCGGGATTGGCGATCGCATCCTCAATGTTGTCGAAGCTTAGGTGGAAATCGCAGCCGGTGTAGAGGCGAATGTCGCCCGACGCGGCAGCAATTTCGGCCAGGCGCTTCCGGATCAAGTCCGGATCGAAGCGATACGTCAGATTGGCGTGCGGGGTCGCGACGAAATCGGTGGTTCCGGCGGCGGCGGCCATGCGAACCATGGCGAGCGAACCTTCGAGCGTCTTCGGTCCATCATCCAGGCCGTACAAAAAATGGTTGTGGATATCGATCAATTCGCGATCCGCCCCGGACCCCACACAATCTTGCCCGGCTTCGCGCCGGTGACCTGGCCGTCGTGGACCACCGCGGTTCCGTTGACCAGGACTTCTTTCATTCCCACGGAGAGCTGGTGAGGCTTCTCATAGGTGGCGCGATCCGCAATGGTGGCGGGATCGAAGACCACCACGTCGGCGAACATACCTTCTTTCAGCAGTCCTCGATCGGTAAGCGATAGACGGTCCGCGACGGCGGAGGTCATCTTGCGAATCGCGTCTTCGAGCGGAATGACTTTTTCCTCGCGAACGTATTTCCCGAGGATGCGCGGAAAATTTCCGTAGGAGCGCGGATGCGTCAGACTGCGAGCTGTCGCAGG
>CAVPKR010000116.1:0-40917 GCA_963705675.1 Terriglobia bacterium | reverse complement strand
GCCGGACAAGCCGGATAGGTATCCGTCGCGGTACTGGTCGGTTTGAACGATCCGGCTGTCAGCGTGCCCACGCTTGAGGACGCCCCGTCGGTAAAAGTCACATCGAAGGGCCCTACCGCGGTATTTCCGCCGGTTTGCGAAAAGAAATCCAGATTTGCGCCGCTCGGTGAAACCAGAAGCGAGGCCACTTGCTTCTGTTCACTCGCCGTATAGCCAAATAATCCGACCGTCACAGTCTGGACCGTGCCCGGAAGCCCGCTCACCGTAATGTTCGATGGATACGGGCCCGCCGCACCCTGCGCCGCTCCGCCGCCCGGAATCGTGAGACCGCCCGGATTGCAGAACTGATAAATTCCAGCCGAGGTGACTTCGGTGATGGTGTGGTCGATTCGCTGATCCAGAATGCCGGTGCTCACTCCAAACACGTTGGGACTGTTCGCGCCGCTGTAGCTCGCGACGATATGGTGCGTGCCCTCCGTCAGCGTATTGGTCGAGAAGCTGGCCGTCCCGCTCGTGACGGACATGGTCGCCAGAACCGAGCTCCCATCCGTAAAAGTCACGGTCCCGGCGCCTACAGTGAGACCGCTGGTGTCGGTAACCGCGACCGTTGCCGTAATGGTCACACTGTCCGGAGAAGTTCCCGTCAACGCCGGATTCTTACTCGACATCACGGTGGTCTTGGTGGGATGCGCGCTCGCCTGGACCGCAAAGTTTAAACACCAGTTCCCGACGCTGCCTCCCGATCCCGTCAACCCGCGGTTCGAAGTGTACAGCTTCCAGGTCCCGGTGACTCCCAGGCCGCCGAAATCCTGAAGGAACGTGGTCGACCCAAACGGCGCGGCCGAGTCGAAAGCCTGGGGCGCGGGTAGCGGATAAGGGTCGGCTGCATTCGAGGGGTGATTCACATCCGAAGTAGGCAGGTAAGTGCCGCTGGCCGGAGCCGATCCACCCGAGTTCGGCACTGCCACGCTCGCAGCGGGCGCGTCGGCAAGGGTCAAGTTGATAGGCGACCCTACCGTACTGATATCGTTCCCGGTCTCCGACATAAACTCATACGCCTTGGTTCCATCCGGGGAAACCAGTATGAAACCCACCTCCTGCGGATCTTCGATCTTGAAGGTATTCAATGTGACGCTCAGGCCGGATATAGTGCCGGTCAGCGTCGGCTCCCCGTTTCCGAGAACCATGTTCGAAGGATAAGGAGCGGCCCCGCCGCCCGTCGACGGACCGCCCGGTCCGATCGTAATTCCGCCGGTATTACAGAAGGAATTTCCGTTCTGGGTGGCGTGCATGTTCACCGTCTGTGAAACCGCCGCGGACGTGGGACTCGCAGCGAATCCCGTTCCACCGGTGAACGTCGCGGTGATGCTATGGATTCCCTCGGTTGCAAGGGTCGCGCTCAACACCACGTCGCCGCTCGAATTAATGGACCCGGTAGTCAAGGTCTGGGCGGTGGTTGCATCGGTCAGTGTGACCGATCCGTTGGTCGCGGGACCTGAATTATCGGCTTTCTCGACATGTGCGTTAAATGACACGGAGCTACCCGCCCCAGCGGTGAAAGATGGATTGGGGCTGCCCGCGTTGAGCGTCGTTGTGGTTGGCGCATTGCTGCCGGTAACCACGAAAGTCAGGGACCAGCTGAGCGATCCCGATCCGTTGCCTGCCTGATCTTCTACATAGAGCGTCCACGTGCCGTTGATGCTGGCGATCGGCAGGCTGCCGAAGGTGCTCGCGAAAGTGTGGTTCTGGGTTCCCGCAGTGCCATTTCCGGCCGAGGAGTAGCTCAAATTCGGGCTGCCGAAAACATCTTGACCGGGAAGGTAATCCGTGGGTTTATAACTCGCTGAAAATGTACCCGGACAAGTCGTCGCGGGCAACAAAGCCGTCGCCGAGTCCGCCAGCGTAAAGCTGAAACTCGACGGATTTCCATTACACATGTCCGACAAAACATCCAAAGCCGGACCGCTATTCGGGGCTCGCAACGCAATTGCAACACTATTCAGCGTTCCGGAGCCGGTTCCGGTGAAATTCAGAGTCAATGTGACGGAAGTCAGCGTGCCGGTCAGTCCCGACACTGCTGTCGTAGAAGTGTTGAGCGTGGTTTGCGATCCCGTGGTGATCGCAGAACCCGCGCTCGAGAAGGTCTGCGCGCCGCAAGAAACCGCTAGCGCGAGCCCCAGCAACAGGTTGCGCCGAAACAGGCTTCTCGTGTCACATCGATATGAATTCATAGGAAATACTCCGGATTGCAAGTTGCGTTACACATCATTTGAGCGCAAGCCTATAACGGTCTCCGCCAAATCAAAAATTTACTTTCGAGATTGCTCAGCCGAGCCTATCACAGAATTAGTATGGCGAAAAGGGGGAAAAGAAAAGGGAAACTGGAATAACCGATCGTTTTTTATTTTAATTCCAAGAGTTGTATCGAATCGGTATTGAATCCGGTCCGCTTTCTGTGATATGTTGTTTTTCGCTCAACGCAGTCGAAGCTTAAAAGCGGCTTCGTCGAGCGTAAACCCGGATGCATTCGAATTGTAAGATTGGGAGGCGTTTTCATGGGCGGTAATCCTTACGCTGGCATGCTTCTCCTGGTGCCCTATAACTTTGCACCTCTGAACTGGTCGTTTTGCCAAGGGCAGCTTCTCGATATATCGCTCAACAACGTGTTGTTTGCGCTGCTGGGAACTACCTACGGCGGCGACGGAGTCTCTAGCTTCGCCCTTCCCGATTTGCGCGGACGGACCCCGCTCCACTTCGGGAGCGACGGGCAGGTAACGTATGTTCAGGGCGAGCGCGGCGGTAATGAGAGCGTGACGCTGACCTCAAGCCAGAACCCGTCCCACTCCCATGTGGTTTCGGCGTCCAACGCCACGCAGACCAGCAGCAACCCGAAGAACAATTTTTTGGCGTCGGGGCCCGCGGCTTACCAGAGCGGTTCCGCCCCCACGGCGGGAAAAGCCTTGTACCCCAGTTCGATCGCACCCGCAGGCTCGAGCTTTCCGCACGAGAATCGCCAGCCGTTTCTCACCATGAACTGGATCATCGCCTTATACGGAATTTTCCCGCCTCACAGCTAAGAAAGGACACTGAATCGTATGGAACCATTCATTGGAAGTCTGATGGTGGCCGGGTTTAACTATGCTCCCAAAGGATTCCTGTTGTGCAACGGGCAAACCCTGGCCATCAGCGCGAACCAGGCCCTGTTTGCCTTGCTGGGAACTTATTACGGCGGCAATGGAGTTTCGACTTTCCAGTTACCGAACCTCCAGGGCCGGGCCGCGCTCGGCATGGGCCAGGGGTACACGCTGGGACAAATCGGCGGCGAGGATTTTCATAGCCTGATCCTCAACGAAATGCCGCTTCACAATCACAACTGGATGGCCAGCAACAATGCCGCGAACAGCGTCGTTCCGGCAGGAAATATTTTGGCGCAGCCGGGCAGTCCCGGGCTCTACACCACGGCAGCCAACACCACCATGTCGCCCGCCGAAATTCAGTCGTCGGGCAATGGCCAGCCGCACGAGAATCGATCGCCTTTTCTGGTGTTGAACTGGTGCATCGCAATCGTCGGAATTTTCCCGAGCCGGAATTAATCAGGAGAAGATCATGGATCCATTTCTCGGACAGATGCTTGCAGTGGGGTTCAATTTCGCGCCGGTCGGCTGGCTGCAGGCGTCCGGCCAAATCCTGAGCATCAGCAGCTACGCGGCCCTGTTCTCCTTGCTCGGCACCAGCTTCGGAGGCAACGGGACGTCCACCTTTGCGCTGCCGAATATGCAGGGAGCGCTGGCCATATCGAGCGGCCAAGGCCCCGGATTGAGCGATTATTCCCTGGGCGAAAGCGGCGGTGTGCCCGCGGTGACCTTGTCGCTGGGCGAGATGGCATCGCATAACCATGTGGCTTCGCTATTTGAGCCGAGATCCGGTACCGGGGATGCGACCCAGCCCGGAGGCAATATTCTCGCGCCTCCGGCCACCAACGTCTACATTACGGGCAACACCAGCAACTTGACGACGAATCTTGCGCCTACGGCGTTAAGCATGGCGGGCGGTAATCCCGCCGCCCAACCCCACAACAATATGATGCCGTTTCTGGTTTTGAACTGGATTATTTGCATGAATGGAATCTTTCCTACAAGAGGCTAGGGCGGATTCGTTCGAGCGCATCAAGATGCCGTATGCCATGCATCGCGTTTTCTGCGCCGCGCCCGGCGAGCTGGATGAGGAATTGCAATCCTTTTTCAGGGTCCTGGCGCATTTTAATGAAACTGAAGCGATGCCTCGCGGGATTCTTCTGGTCAGTGTCGCGCTGCCGGTTTATTCCACCGACAAACGGGGTTATCAAGGCGTCGTGAACGAAAATATCCGCGCCTGCCGCTACTATATTCAAGTGCTGGAGGAAAGCTGGGGGCCGCCGCAGCGGAATTTCGAACGCGAATACGCCCTCGCCCAAAAGTGCCTGCAAGATCCGGAACTACCCATGCAGGACGTGGCGCTCTTCTTCAAGAAACCACTGCTTCCGCATCGCGTGGAACCGGACATCGCCGAGCTGAAACGCGCCGCGCAGCCCAGCCGCGAATTCGAGACGATCCAGGAATTCGAGCGGGATCTTCGGACCCAGCTTTCGGCCTGGCTTCAGGCTTTCTAATCCGCCATGTCTCTGCTGCTTCGTTCCGCGGTTCCGGAAGATGAGCCATTCCTCTACACGCTGGCCTATGAGAATTTCTACGATCAGCTAGCCGCCTGGGCCTGGCAGCCGCACTTGCGCGAGCCCTTGCTGAAAATGCAGATCCAAGGCCAGCGCAGCGCTTATGCGGCCCAGTATCCCAATGCCGTGCATGGAATCATCGTGCTGGACGATCGCGACGTGGGTCAGCTGATTGTCGACCGCACGGAGGACATGCATTTCCTGGTGGACATTACAGTGCAGCGGCAAAGCCGCGGTAAGGGCATCGGCACCTGGATTCTGCGCGCGTTATGCGTCGAAGCGGAGATGCTTCGAAAGCCTCTGCGGCTTCAGGTGATGATCAATAATCGCGCCAAGGACTTGTACCACCGGCTGGGGTTCCACATGATCGAGGATCGCCAGGTCGCCTGGCTGATGGAGCGCCGACTGGATTCCTGAAGAAGCCAATTTTAGCCACATATGGCGGGCGGACCGGCCACCCGGAAGATGAAAACACCTTGGACCGTCAACTTGCACGCCGATAAGACAGAACTTCCAAACCCGCCGGTCGCTGGGCCGATTCGGTCCCAATGAGCCGCCATGCGCAGCATGCGGTGGATGTCCGTAAACTGGTCGAAGCCGGATGCCCTTGGGAGATTGACCGCATGCTTCGCATGGCGCCTCATTGGGGGGAAACAATTCCGCTGGAATTGCGAGAACTAGCTCCACGGCCTCCAACCACATAGGGTCGGCGGACCGTCCTCTTGAAGAATCAGCAACTTGCAAAGTGCCGATTTAGCTGCTTTGCTTTCGTCTAATTTACAGGCTTCCAGCCAGGATCCGGATCGTAGCGCGTGACCGGTATCGGCGCTCCAGCGGGCGGCGGGGGAATGTCTTTCTCATAAACCACGCCGTCGTGATTCACCATGAATGTCAGAACGCCGCTCACGCCATATTGCCGGCCAGGCTACCAGTCCGAAGCCGCCGATCAGCTTGTCCTTGGCCCGGTAACTGTGGTCTCCACCCGGGGCATGCGATCCTTGCGCTTCGAGGATGCGGAAATAATATCCGTGGTAAGGCTTGACGGGTTTCTTTTGCCCATCCCAAGTGGCCTCGGCCAGCGCCTGCGGCACCAGCGACCCCAGCCCGTCGTGGGCGGCTCCGGTGGCCACCATGTGTGAAGCGTATTGCGACATCCCGTTCTTGGAGCGATCCTCGGCCGCATAATTCTTCTGCGCCTGGACATACCCGGCGCAAATTTCGATCACGTCCAGCTCATTCGAGCCGATCCGCCGCGCGTCCATCTCAGCCCTGGTTTCAGAAGCGTCGAAGCTCCATTTCCCATGCGAACGTACCAGCGGGACCGGAAACGGCCAGTCCTCCTCGCCGATCGACAGAATCATCCGGTTGGGATTCCTCGGATCGGGGAGAAGCTGATGTTTTGTCTCGGCCAGCCGTGAGAACTCAGATTGTTCGGCGCGGTCCTGATCGGGTTTGCCGGAGGTGAGAACGGCATTGCCCTGCGGCCCGAAAATCGCGGACAACCGGGTTTGATCATGCTTCGCGGCGCCGTCGATCAGCGCCTGGGCGGCCGCGTCAGCGGAATCGAAGCGCTGCTGAGCGAAACCAGGCGACGCGAGAGCCATCGCAAATATAGCGCAAGTGGTCCAACCGTTTTTCATCATCGGCCTCCCCTTCCATGGCCCCCGCCGCCGCCCCGCATTCCTCCACCACCACCACCCCGAAATCCGCCGCCGCCCACCCGGCCCGCTCCCATGCTCGAAAATCCATGATCGCTTTGGGACCGTGTGGCGCCGCCGCCGTGATAGCCTCCGAAAACGCTGTGATTTCCGGTATATCCGCGCCGTTCAAAACCTGGAGAGCCGAAGCGTTGTTGAGGTGCGGCGCCGCGGTTGAAATTTCCTCCACGGTTGAAACCGCCTTCTCCCGCGCGCCCGGCAAACCGGCCGGCGACCTCGCGATTCCCGTACGGGACGCCGAGACGATGGCCCGGATCATGCGCCCAAGCCGACCGTCCGAACGGCTCGCCATGAAATTCGCCGAAGCCGTAACGGTGAAAGAAGGAATGATTGATGAAGAGTCCGCCCGCATACCAGTCGGGTCCCCAACCCCAACCGCCCCATCCCCAGCCTCCCCACCCTCCGAAATAGAGTCCCAGGTCGATACCCGGGCCCCACCCGAATCCTACACCCACTCCCGGATAGAGAAGCGGCGGATAGTATCCGTATGCAGGAGGTCCCCAGACGTACGCCGGATTATAGGTCGGAACATACCAGACATCCGGATTAGCCGGTTCAATGTCGATGGCGCTTTGCCCGCCCTGAGTTTGGGTCGTAACGGTTTCCTGTTCATTAGTCTTAAGGGTCCCGCGAGTCTGCGCCTCCGCCCGCATCCGCTGCACGGCCTGCATCACGTCGGATTGTTGCGCCAGGAACGCGTTACCGAGAGCCGTGGTCCAGCCCATATCCTGCGTCAATGTCGTAAGTACTTGAGGAAAAGCGACCAGCCCTTGCACACTAGGATCCCAATGCTGTTTCTTCGCCTCATCCATCAATTTGGACGGCTTCCACTTGGCATGGTCCTGCACCCACTGTTCGGCCTCGGCGATTTCCATCGGATAGGTGGAGGCCGCCAGCACTTCGCCGAGCAGGGGATCGGGATACAGCGCAATCGGCGCCACCAGGTTATCGAGCTGCTCAGCGGTGGCGGGTTGCGCCGGAGCGGTATTGGCTGGAGGCGTACTCTGCTGCGGCCAAGCGGCGCCGGCGAAAACGAGCATGGCGAACACAACCGATTTCATCTTTCACCACCTGTGACTGCGAGCTTTCAAGCTTGAGCCAACTTCAGTCTAGGCCGTAACAAAAACCGTCCGCCATACCGCATTTACGGGAGTTTTAGCGGCTGGCGGCACTAGGAATCACGATGACTGTTAGATCCGGACTGGCGCTTTTCTGTTTCGAAATACTCCGGGAATGCGAAAATGTCCTGAATTTTGCTACGCTTATCCAAGAGAGACGAGGATCGCGGCATCGGTTAGCCTTGCCGGGTCCGGACTGCCACACCTGAAACCGATGCGGCCTAGGCGACGAAAAATCCCGCAAGGGGCCGAGATTCTCTCCTTGGTGTTCGCCCTTCTGCTGGTACTGCTGATCGCACTCCTTTCCTACCGCGAATGGACGGCTTTCGAACAGTACCGCGCGCAACTCGCCGTCACCCGTCAGGTGGTGGACGGGACCAACCGGCTCCTATCGTATATAAAAGATGCGGAAACCGGACAGCGTGGATTTCTGATTACCGGTGAAGAGCGGTATCTGGAACCCTATCGGAGCGCGGTGGCTGAATTGCCCGCTGCGTGGGCCGCGCTGGCTGAAGGTGCCGCGCGCCGGCCGGATCAAACCGCGGCGATTCAGGCTTTGCAGCCCCTGGTCCAAGAAAAACTGGACGAGCTGCTGAAGACCATCGAACTTCGCCGCAATCAAGGCGAAGACGCGGCGCGGGCCGAGGTGGTCACCGATCGAGGCAGAGATGTCATGGAGCGAATCCGCGCGAGGTGCGCGGCGATCCAGGCGGTCGCTTACGCGCGTCAGGCGCAGGAAACCTCGGCGGTACGGGCCAGCGCCAACGATCTCGGCTTGGTGGGCACGCTCGGAAGCGGGACGCTTTTCGCGCTGCTGCTGCTTTCGACCATCACCATTCAGAGAGGAACGCGCCGCCGCCAGGAATTGATTCACGACCTTCAAGAAAGCGAAGCGCGCATGGGGGAAGCTCGCGACTGGCTGCAAACCGTCATCCGGAGCATCGGCGATGGCGTAATTGTGACTGATGGCCAGGGCAACGTCACCATGCTCAATGAAGTCGCGCAAACGTTGACGGGATGGACGCAGAAAGACGCCATGGGCCTGCCGCTCGAACAAATTTTCCAGATCACCAACGAAGATACCGGCTTGCCGGTGGAGAATCCGGTGACGAAGGCGCTGCGGGAAGGCCGCATCGTTGGCTTGGCGAATCACACGCGGCTGAAGTCCAAGGATGGGCGGCATATACCCATCGACGACAGCGCCGCTCCGGTTCGCGACCCGAGTGGAAAAATCTCCGGGGTGGTGCTGGTGTTCCGCGATATTTCCGAACGCGTCCAGCAAGCCAGGCTGCTGGAGCAAAGGAATCTCGAGCTTCAGCACTTCGCCTATGCCACTCATCATGACCTGCGCGCGCCCTTGCGGACCATCATCGCCTTTTCAGAAATGTTGCAGGCGAGCGGAACCCAGCTCGACGAGCGGAGCGCCCAGTCCCTGAAATTCATCCTGGCGAGCTCCAACCGGATGAGCGAACTGGTGGATTCCCTGTTGAACTATGCGAAGGCGGGCGAAGTCGCCGCTGAATCTTCGACGCCCTTCCGGACGGAGGAAGCTCTGGCGAAGGCGCTGGACGGTTTGCGCGTCGCCATTGAAGAAACCCAGGCCGCCATCACCCACGCCGAACTTCCAGCGATTTCGGGCGTTGAAGTTCAGTTCGAGCAGCTGATTCAAAACTTGATCGGCAACGCTCTGAAGTACCGCGGTGACGAGACTCCGCGCATTCACCTATCGGCGGCGCGCGAAGCGGACGAATGGATTTTCTGCGTCGCCGATAACGGCCAAGGCATCGCGCCGGAGTATCAGACCCAGATTTTCGAACTCTTCAAGCGGCTCCACGGACAAGACATTCCAGGCAGCGGAATCGGACTCGCCACCTGCAAACGAATTGTCGAACGCTTCGGCGGACGGATATGGGTCGAGTCGGAACCCGGGAAAGGGTCGAGATTTTTCTTCACCATTCCCGCGACTTAGAAAATAATCTTCAAAGCGAACTGGTTCTGGCGGTTCGGCGTCCCGGTGACGATGGTGGACGTGATAGTGCCGAAAGCTGAACTATCCGCGGTCGTATTCGGGAGATTGAAGATGGGATGATTTAGCGAATCGAAAGATTCGGCTCGGAATTGCAGCTTGACCCGCTCCCGGAAGCTGAAATTCCGCACCAGAGAGACATCCATGGTGACCAACCCAGGGCCTGTAATCACGTTGCGTCCTTCGTTCCCGAAGCTGTAGAGCGCTCCAGTCTTATTGGCCGCGATGGGGACCTGGAAGGCCGCGGTATTGAAAAATTCCGCGGGAGTCTTGGGGCCATCGTTGGGATTCCCGATTACATTCGGCCGGGCCAGCGCGTCGGCGGTATTGGTGTAATTTCCGGAGAGCGTCGCGGTCAGCGGAGTGCCGGTTTGCGCCTGCAACAAGACCGATAACTGCCATCCGCCGGCGATGGCCGCCGGGACGCCACTGGTCAGATATTCTTTGCCCTTGCCGAAGGGCAGCTCATACACGGGGCTGACCACGAAGCGATAGCGGACGTCGAAGGACGACAATCCGCGGGCGGTAATGAAGTTGTATTGGTTCGAGGCCGCATTGCCGCCGTTGGCGCCGTCGTCGTCGATGGATTTCCCCCACGTAAACGCCGCCAGGAAGGAAAGCCCGTACGCGTAGCGCTTATTCAGCTTGGCTTGCAGCGACTCATAATGCGAGTTGGCGTCGAATTCGTAATAGCTGATGGTTCCCCACTGCGGATAGGGGCGGCGGGCATTGACCTGCGCCGGAGTTCCCGCTCCCGGAGGCGGCTGATTGATGTTCTGCGTCAACTGAAGATGGTTGCCGGCCGACCCGAAGTAAGTGACTTCGGCCACCATGTCGCTGGAGAGCTGCCGTTGAACGCCCATACTCCATTCGTAAACGCGCGGATTCTGGAAATTCGGATCGACGCCGGAGAGAGATGTGCTCGTCACTGCTCCCGTGGTCGGGAAAGGATTCGACAGCAGCAGCGGCTGCGTGAGACTCGAAGTATAAGTATCGGCGACGGTATACGGATAGCCTTTGAAGATACCGCCCAGTCCGTTATTGATGTTCAAGCCGTTGAAGAACGTGCCGGCGCCTCCCCGGATTACAGTTTTCCCGTCATGGAAGGGCTGCCAGGCGAAGCCGATCCGCGGGCCGAAATCCTTCCAATCGAATTTCATGACATGATCGCCCAGATTGAAGGTCCCCACCTGGACGATCGCGCCCACGCCTGGATTGGTTTGGGTCACCGGCTGCCCGGTCACCGTATTGAATGTGGTCATGCGATTCGCGGCGTCGATGGGCGGGGTGTTCATCTCCCAACGCAATCCGATATTGAGCGTCAGACTCGAGCTCACCTTGTAATCGTCCTGCACATACGCGGCGATGTTCGAATTCTTGCCGTAATATTTTTCCTGGTATGGCGTATTGCCGGTGGCGGAAGGCAGGCCGAGCAAAAGATCCGCCAAGCCGTAGCCGGTGGTGGGCCCGCTGCTGGTGTTGCTGAAGGTGAGCGATCCGTTGTACTGGCTGCTGGAAAAATTGTCGGTGCTGAAGTGCGAAAGATTGCCGCCGATCTTCAACGTGTGTTTCCCGTGCGTGATCGCGAGATTGTCGTTGAAAATCCAGATCAGGTCCGCTCGGCGCTGCGAGCTGTAGTTTCCAAATCCGTTGCTGCTGAAATACGACGTGACGGTGGTGAGCGGCGGCCCGACTACCGGAAGCGTGATCGGCACCGGTGTCGGAACGATGCCGAATGGTACCCCAGAAATTCGTCGTGATCTGCGGCGTGCGCGGCTGGATCAGCATGCTGATGCCGACCCGTGCCTGGTTCACGATATTAGGCGAGAAAATATGTGTCTCGGCGAGTCCGTACACCTGCGACCGCTGGTTCACATTGCAGCCGAATAACGGCAGATTCTTGGGCTGGCACAGTGAATTCGACGGCTCAAACGAAGGATCGTTGAAGTAATTGGCGGTGGCGTAGCCGGAATCCTTCGCGCTGAAGATTTGATCTATTTTGAGGCTGTCCTCATTCATGTTTTCGATGCGCGCCTGGCTGTAGGTGTAGTTGTTGATCGGCAAAACTCCGGGAGGATTCGGGGAAGTCGGCAGCGGCAGGAAAGACAGCAGCGCCTGCCCGATGGGGCTGATCCGATTCATAGGAATCATGTTGCCGCCGAATGGAGCGTTCGTCATCGGATCCTTGATGATGGTGGGGATCGCGCTGAAATCGCCGGCGCGTTCGGCGGCCGTGGGCACCGTGTTCTGAGCGCTGAAGCTGGCGTTCTGGCGCAAGCCTTCGTAGCTTTCGAAAAAGAAAGTTTTCTGATGGATGATGGGTCCACCGACGGTTCCTCCGAATTGATTCTGCTTGAACGACGGCGTCGGGCCCTTCAGAAAGAAGTTCCTCGCGTCGAGCACCTGGTTGCGCAGAAATTCGAACGCCGATCCGTGAAACGTGTTGGTTCCCGACTTGGTGGTGACGATCACCTGGCCGCCGGAGCCGTATCCATATTGGGCGGGATACACGCCGGTCAGGATGTTGAATTCCTCAATCGCGTCGATGGAAGGGCGGAAATTGGGAGCGAACACGTCGGGATCATTGTTGTCGAAGCCGTTCAACAGGAAGTTATTGCTGGTCTCGTTATTCCCGGCGACGTTGAATCCACCGCGAAAACTGAGCGAGGAGTTTTGCGCCGGGGGCATGACATTCGGTGTCAGCTCCGCCAGCGACCACATCTGCCGGCCGTTGAGCGGCATCTCGACTACCTTCTTGTTGTCGACTACCGTGCCCACTTCGCCGGATTCCGTATTCACGCTTTCCGTGTTGGCGGAGACCGTGACATTTTCCGATACATTGCCGACTTCCATATTGGCGTCCATGCGAATGTTCTGGGCCACCCCGACCACCAGGTTAGTTTTGATCTGAGTCTTGAATCCGCTGGCGGTGAATTCCAGGTCGTAAGTGCCGGCCGGCAGGAAACTGAATTGATAGACACCGGCGGGATTGGTTTGGGCCGTGCGGACCGTCCCTTGCTCGTGATTGGTCAGCTTGACCGTCGTGTTCGGCAGCACGGCGCCGGAGCTGTCCTGTACGGTGCCGGAGATCGCGCCTTCATTTTGCGACCAGGCTAGGGGAAGCAAGAGAAAAAAAGAAAAAACCAGTCGAATCGGCCGCATCGTCATATAAATCCCACCTTCTGATCTCGACGCGAGATCCAATGGAGAGATACTCTATCAGATTTTTTTCGCGAAATGAAGGCCACCGCCGATCGCGCGATACTGAAGGGTACAGCCATGAGCTTTCTCGATAATCTGGAAAACAACCTGAAGGCGCTCGAGAGTCTGGAGGAGAAGGATCCTGAGAAAGTGAAGCGGGAGCAGGAGCGTCGCGAGACGGACCGAAGCGCCGCGTTGCTGCGGGCGCCCTACGTGGACGCATTGAAGAACTCGCCATTCACATCGGCGTTGTTAACCGAGTGCCGCGCCATCGGGCACGGGCAGCGGGTGCTGGTCCGGTTCACTTGGATCGGAGAGACTTTGCGATTGGACGCGCAATCGAAACGCCTGGAACTGACTCCAACACCGGAAGGCGTCACGGCAGTTTTCTCGATGGACGGAGCCGAGGTCAAGCGGGCGGCGGTGAATCTTCAGACCGGTGATGCGGGCGCGTTGGCTCGCGATTGGTTGAGCGCGCCGCCGCCAACGGTTCCTTAAGGTGATCTTCAGAATCGGCCCGTACACTGGTACCGTTGCCGACCTCAGTTAGAATCCTCACCCTGGTTTTGTCTCTCAGCGCGCCGGTTTTTGCCCAGCCCTCGATGGTGCGCGGACAAGTCACCGATGAAAGCGGAGCCGTAGTCCGCAAGGCTGCGGTGACGCTGACTGGTCCCGGGCGCACCAAGGTGAGCACGTCTACGGACGACAACGGAGTGTACTCGTTCACGAATCTGACGCCCGGCCCCTATGTGATCGAAGCTTCGGCGCCCAACTTGACGCTTCCCGAACCGCGCAATGTCACGCTGCAAGCCGGCTCGACCACTTTGGACCTTCAATTGAAAGTAACCGCGACGAAGCAGCAGGTGACGGTTCAGGACAGCGCCGGCCCGGTGGTCAGCGTCGACAGCGCATCCAACGCGAACGCACTGGTGATCAAGGGCGACGATCTGGACGCGCTGGGGGACGATCCGGAGGATTTGCAGGCCGATCTGCTGGCGCTTGCCGGGCCCGCGGCCGGTCCCAACGGCGGCTCGATTTTCGTGGACGGCTTCAGCGGAGGGGATTTGCCGCAAAAGAGCTCCATTCGAGAGATCCGCATCAACCAGAATCCGTTTTCTCCGGAATATGACAAGCTTGGATTCGGACGGATCGAGATTTTCACGAAGCCGGGCACTGACAAGTGGCGCGGATCTCTGAATTACAACTTGCAGCGGGACGTACTTAACTCGCGCAATCCGTATTCCGCCGAAAAAGCTCCGCTTCGGTTGAACGAATTTGAGGGCGGGATCAGCGGCGCGTTGAATCATCGTACGTCGTTCACCTTCGATGGACAGCGTGAGCAGGTGGCGAATGGGTCCATCGTCAATGCGGTGACGCTGAATCCGCAGACGCTGCTGCCGTTTCCTTTTAACAGTGTCGGGACCACGCCGCAGTTGCGCGTGAATCTGACGCCGCGCATCGATTATCAGCTCAATCAAAACAACACGGTCACGTTGCGCTACGTTTTCACCCGCATCGACATTGAGGATGCGGGCATTGGCAGCTTCGATTTGGCGTCGCGCGGGTATCATTTTCAGAGTACGAATCAGACCGTGCAGCTGACCAATAGCGCAGTGATCGGCGCGGCCATCAATGATACGCGTTTCCAATTTTTCCGCAGCGGGATGGAGCAGATCGCGAACAGCCTGAGTCCGGCGGTGCTGGTGCTGGGGGCGTTCAACCAGGGCGGCTCGCAGACGGGGCAAACTTTCAATGTCCAGAACAATTTCGAGCTGCAGAACTATACCTCGATGCTGCGCGGCGCGCATTCCCTGAAGTTCGGCGTGCGGCTGCGGGGACAGCTATACGACAGCGTTTCTCCCCAGAACTTCGGTGGAACCTTCACGTTCGGAGGCGGATTGGCGCCGGTGCTGGACGCGAATAATCAGGCAGTGCTCAATGGTTCCGGGCAGCCGGTTTTGGCGGAGATCCAGCCGATCGAGAGATATCGGCGGTCGGTGCTGTTTCAACAGATGGGACTGACGCCCGCACAGGCACAAGCTCTCGGCGGCGGACCGACGCAGTTCAGCATCAGCGCCGGGAACCCGGCCATTTCCGTCGGCCAGATGGATGTAGGGGCATTCTTCGGAGACGACTGGCGGGTGCGCCCGAATCTGACCCTGAACCTCGGCTTGCGTTACGAAACACAGACGAATATCCACGACTGGCGCGATTGGGCTCCGCGGATCGGTATCGCGTGGGCGCCCGGTCCGAACGCGAAGGCGAATCGTCCGCGCACGGTGATTCGCGTGGGATTCGGAATCTTCTACGATCGCTTTTCCCTCTCGAACACCCTTACAACCGATCGCTATAACGGCACGGTTCAGCAGCAGTACGTGGTCACCAATCCGGACTTTTACCCGAATGTTCCGCCGGTGTCGGCTTTGGCGGGATTTCAATCGACGCAAGTGGTGCAGGAAGTCAGCGGCCAGTTGCGTGCGCCCTATATCATGCAATCGGCGTTCACGGTGGAGCGGCAGTTGCCCGCCAACACGACCCTCGCGGTCACCTATTCGAATTCGCACGGCTTGCATCAGCTTCGGTCGGAAGATATCAACGCGCCTCTGCCGGGCACCTACAATCCGAATTCACCGGGCAGCGGAGTGTTTCCATTGGGCATATCGAATCCGCTGTTTCTGATGACCTCTTCGGGGTTATACAACCAGAACCAGGTGATGTTCAATGTGAACACTCGCGTGAACCGGAATATTTCGCTGTATGGATTCTATGTTTACAACCGGGCGATGAGTAACACGGATGGTTTGTCGACGTTTCCCGCGAATCCGTATAATTTTGCGGGCGAGTACGGTCCCGCCTCAACCGATATTCATCACCGCGAGAACATGGGTGGGTCGATTACCACCAAGTGGCACATCCGGCTGAACCCGTACCTCAACATCCAGTCTGGAGCGCCATTCGACATCACCACGGGCAGCGATCTTTACGGAACCACTCTATTCAACGGGCGTCCGGCGTTCGCGGCGAGCCCCAATCAACCGGGCGCGATCGAGACTGCTTATGGCCTGCTGGATCCTAATCCCACGCCCGGCGAAAAACAATTGCCGCGCAATTATGGCCGAGGACCCGGGCAAGTGAACTTGAATCTTCGGGTCGGCAAGACCTGGGGATTCGGACGGGAACGTGGACAGGCGCGCCCGGCTGCGACCCCTTCGAACGGCGGCGTGACCCCAGGTCCACCGCCCAATAACGGCGGCGGAATTACGGGCGGCGTCTCCAGCACCAGCCATCCTTACAACCTGACGCTCACGGCTTCGTTCCGTAATCTGACGAATCATACGAACCCGGGGCCGATCATCGGGAACATTACATCGCCGCTCTTCGGCTTTGCGAACCAGGCCGCCGGGTCCGGCGGAAGCGGGATCTCCGAGAGTGCGAACAATCGCCGCTTGGAGATCCAGATCCGCTTCGCGTTCTAAAGGCTATCTCACTGAATGGTGAGCTGGACCGGATTCGCCGCGACGCCATTCGCCGTCAGTTGGAGATTGACGTTGCCCTTACCGGCGAGCGATGCGGGGATCAGAACGTTGACCTGATCCAACCCGGGCGAGCTGCCTTGGGGACCGGCATACTGTACCGTCGCATTGATCCCGTTAATCGTAACCTTCGTATTTGCGGTCCCGGCGCCTGCGATGCCGGTTCCGAACAGAGTCAGATAAACCTGATCGCCGGTCGATCCCAGGCTCACCGGAGCCGCGCTGATAATTCCGGTTCCGCTGGTGGTGTACACCGGCTTGACCGTCTGGGTTCCGTTCGACGAAACGCGAACCGCATAGGCGGTTACCAGGCTGGTGTTATTCAGCGTGAAGACTCCAGGATCGGCGGCTGCGATCTGGATGTTGCTCGCCGTCTGGTTCACTCCATTGCTGGTGACGGTCACCTTGGCGCTGCCTAACGCGACTCCGGCGGGGACTTGAAAATCCACTTCATAGGGAGAGACGTAGAAGAGCGGAGCGGTGGTGGTCTTTCCGGCGGAATCGAGGATCGAAACCGAGGTTCCATCGGAGACAAACGGCAGGATGCCGAAGATGGGGCCGGGGAAGCCGAGGGCCAGGTTCTGGCCATTCGCGGCCACCAGAGATCCCGGCGCGATGGTCTGGGCGCCCGGATTCGCGATCGAGAGAATCTCGGGAACGTTCTGCATGGTGGAGGTCTTCGACGGCGTCAGAGAAACTCCGCGCAGCACTTCACCCGCGTTGGCCGACTTGACCACGGTGAAGGCCTCGCTTGCGGCGCCGGTCGCGGTCAGGTTCGACAGGACATCGTTGATCATTACGAGCTTGTTGGGATCGGCGCCCTGATCGCCATTGGCGCTGACCGTGGAGGTTACGCCGTAGATGGTCACGGTGCCGTCCGAATTGACGCGTCCAGTGATGTTGCGAAGGCCGTCGGTGGCGGGATTGAGCGAAGTGGGCAAGTTCGCCACGGTGTACGGCACGCCGAGATTCAGGCCTTTCTGCAATACGTAGTCGAGCTGCCAGGTTCCACTCACCAGGCTCCATTTCTGAAGGCCGGCGTTGGGCGCTGTAGCGGCATCGGCGGCCACGCCGTCGCCTTCATCCGCGACATACAAGGTGGTCGCGTTGGCGAACCAGATTCCGAAGGGATAAATGCTAGTGGACGTCGCTGCCTTCGCGAGCACGGTCGGGAAGCCAGGCAGGACGGTGATGACAGCGTTGGCTGCGGTAGCCAGCGTCGGCAGAGTGCCGGCGGGTCCCACCTGATACACCGTGTTGATCCCGTTGCTGCCGCTGCCTTTGGTGAAATACATCGTATTGTTGAAAATGGTCAAGCCGCGGAAATTGTTATCCTTGCCGAGCTTATCCGCCGCGTAGGGCATTCCGGTGGCGGGATTCGTCACCTGCGTGATGGAAAATGTGCCGATCTCGGTGGGCGCGGTGGTGGCGGCCTGGCCGGGTGTCGCGATCTGCGCTCCGGCGGAAGCGACCACATTGGCCGGCGTGCTGGCTCCGTTATTCGCATTGCCGACCATGTAGTACAGGCCGCCGGCCAGCGCCGCGGCGCGGCCGTTGTTGCCGCTATAGGCATTCGTCGGAGTCACTTGAATCGCCCCATTGGCGCCTACCTGCACCACTGCGCGATAGAAGCTGCCGCCGGCGGGATTCGTAGGATCGTAGACTCCCGGCGTGTTCGCGTTTGAAACGTCGATGGAGTTCAGCGGAGCGATATAGGCCATGAAGGTCAGGGCTGTGCCGTCGTCGGATACGTTGATCGCCAGCTCGGATTTCGAACTGAAGCTGGTAGTGACGACGTTCGGCGGGATCGCGAAGGTGTTGACCAATGTGCCGGCAGGCGTGAGCTGGTCCAGCAAAATCGGCGACGTGACACCGAAGCTGCCGTCGACCGTATTGTTGTTGAAGACGTTATTGGGGTTAGTAGTAGTCGGATAGCTACCGTTGGCCGTAGAGACTGCAGTTCCGCACGCCGCAGTTGCGGGGCAAACTGGAGGAAGCGGCTGGCCGACGCTCAGAGTCGTCGCATCTCCGCTATAAACCGAGCGACTCACGACAATATTCCCAGGCGTAAACCCTGGGAACGCGGATTGGCCGTAGCCGAGCAAAGGAAGGATCGCAAGCGCGATCGCTGAAGTTTTGTAATTTAGATTCATGCTGAGTAGGCTCCACTTATGGAATCCTAAGTTATCAGCGATTTGTGAAAATGCGATTGCAGAACCGTGAAAGCCGTCTTACAATCGCCTCGCCGAAAGAGCCGCGGTTACTTCTTGGCCCTGGGCTTCTTGGGGGCGGGTTTCTTGCCGGTGGCTTTCTTGCTGGTTGATTTCTTTTGCGGCGCGGACTTTTTCGCCGCTGCCTTGCGCTTCACGGGGGCGGATTTCGCGATTCCGGTCTTTACCGCAAGCTTTCCAAGAGTAGAGCCGATCGATTCGGCTGCCGTGGTCAGGAGATCGTGTGGTTTCTTTTCCGCTGCCATCTTGAGCTAACCCTCGCTGAATGAATATAGGTGCAGTTATCAATATACTCACTTCGGGGCGAATGAGAAAGCTCAGTCGGCGCGCAACGCGCGCACCGGATCGACGCTGCTGGCGCGCGCGGCCGGTATATAGGATGCGGCCAGTCCGCAGACCACCAGAATCAGGACGGCACCGCCCAGGATCCACGGATCGTAAGTCTTCACTCCGTAGACCTGGTCCGCGAGAACGCGGCCGGCCGCGAGCGCAGCCGGAATTCCCAGCGCCAGCCCCAGGCCCACCTGTGCAAGCGCGCCTCGTAAGATCAGGCTGGTCAAATTCCCGCGGCTGGCTCCCAGAGCGGTGCGGATTCCCATCTCACTGCTGCGCCTGGCGACCGAGTACGCGGTGATTCCATAAATCCCCACCGAGGCAAGCAGCAGGGCCAGCGCTCCGAACCAGCCGGCCAGCCGCGCGATCAGCCGTTCATGTCCCGCCTGAAAGCCGATCTGCTGATCCATCGTAAGCAGATTGAGCACGGTTAGATTGACATCGATCGAAGCCAGCGCCTTTTGCACCTGCGCCGCAAGACCAGGAGGGTTACCAGCGACGTGCAGCTCGATGTTGCCGATCACGTTCGACCGGGCACGCGCCGAATCTGCCCACTCGGCGGCGCTCATTTGCAGAAGAGGAACAAAAAACATCGCGGGAGTGGGTCGACGCAGATTGCGGAAGCGGACGTTTTCGACGATCCCAGCGATCTGATAGTCGGCTCGATGGGCTGCGCCGCCCAGGCCGAACCGTTTGCCAAGCGGATCCTGGTTCGGGAAGAACTTATCGGCGAAGGCCTGATTCACCACCGCGACGTGAGTCGAAGCCTGCGTGTCGCGCTCATCGAACATGCGTCCGCGCAGAATGCGGGCGCCGAGCACGTCGAAAAACGCGGTGCTGACGCGATCCCAGGACGACGAAAAGGACTGACCCTCGGCTGCCGGTTTCTCTTCGATCGAAATTCCCGATTCCCAGTTGTTGTTTTCCATGGGGCTGTAAAGCGACAGGCTGACGTTGCGAACGCCCTGAATCTGGCGCAACTGCCGCTCGATTTCGCGGTAGTCCTGGTCGATCTTTTCGGGCGCATAGCCGCCGAAGGAGGCATTCACGTTGACTGCCACCCGGCCCTCCGGCTGAAAACTGAACTGCTGATCCGTCAACTTGTGCAGCGTGTTCACCATCAGTCCCGCCGCCACCAGCAGGACCAGCGAAAGAGCGGCTTGAAACACCACCATCGATTTCTGAAACGGGGTTTCGCGCCCGCCGCCCGATCGTCCCGCCCCGCGAAGTGCATCCGCCGGATCGGCACGCGAGGCGGACCATGCCGGAGCCAAGCCGAACAGGATTCCGGTGGCGAGCGAGAGCGCCAGTCCGAATCCCATCACGACGGCGGATGGGGCCGCGTCGATGGGCACGAAGCTCGCGCGGTCGAAGGCGAGCTTGAGCAGCAGTTCGGTGAAATTGATACCGATCAGCAGGCCGGCGACGCCTCCTATCACGCCCAGCAGAACGCTCTCGGTCAGGCTCTGACGCACCAGGCGCCAGCGAGGCGCGCCCAACGCGACGCGCACCGCGGTCTGCGCGCGGCTGGATGCCCCGCGCGCGAGTTGAAGGTTCGCAAGGTTGGCACAGACGATCAACAAGACCAGGCCCGTGATCGACATCAGCAGCTTCAAATCATTGGCATTGTTGGCTTTCATCTGCGATATCCCGGCGCCCGCGGGTACCACGCTGAGGTGCTGGGCCGCGAACGCGGTTTGCTGCCGCGTGGTTACCGGAGGCTGGTTTTCGAGGAGCCATCGCTTCAAATCGACGTTCACGTGCGGCTCTATCGTTTCCGCGCGAGCACCCGGCTTCAGGCGCCCGATGATGTACAGCCAGTGTTGATCCTTCCCATCGAGCAGGGAGTTCCTGCCTTGCACGGCGGGTTCAGTGGAAAGCGGCATCCAGAAATCAGGCGGATTGGGACGCAGAGTATCTCCGAAAAATCCCGGTGGCGCGACGCCCGCGATGGTGAAAGGCGAGCCATCGATCATGATCGTCGATCCAACCACCGACGGGTCGGACGCGTAGTATTGCGACCACGCGCGATAGCTGATCACGGCCACCGGCGGTGCGGCGCGCGTGTCGTCGTCGGGCGAAAGCAAGCGGCCGATGAAGGGGCGAATTCCGAAGGTCAGAAAATAATTGCCCGATACGAACTGGTCGCCGAACGGCTGCGGACCTTCTCCTGCCCCAGGCCGCCGGACTCCCACTGCCCGGATGCCTGCCTGGAACGCAGCCATCTGCTCAAACTCGGGAACGCGGCCGTTCAAATACCGGTACAGATCGTACGAATAGATCGAAAACTGGGTCTGATAGCCGCCGATGACGCAGCAGTTATCCGAGTCGCCCAGGCGATAGAGACGGGCGGGGTCGGCCACCGGCAAGGACTTGAACATCACGGCATTTACCAGAGTGAAAATCGCGGTATTCCCGCCGATCCCCAAGGCGAGCGTCAGCATCGCGGTGATCGTAAAGGCCTTATGAGCGGCTAATTGCCGGAAAGCGAGACGAAGATCCGTGAGCATCTTAGAACCAATACGAAACTCGCGTCGAAAAGTTAGGCCCGTTTCGGTCTGACGCTGAATTCCAGCTTCCATCGGCGTCCGTCGCGTGCAACGAACCAGAGCTCCAGCATTCCGGTTTCGGTGACCAGGCTTTCGAGCGTGACCACCACGGTCTCGCCGGCGTTGCCCGGAAGCAAGACTTCGACGGGTGGAACTTCTTCCATGTCGGACGGCACCTGATCCAGCATTTCACCGGGTGCGTCGGTCTTTCGATCGGTCGACTGGAAGAACCGGAACTGGGCGCGCTCGCCGATGCGCAGGGAGAATTGGCGGTCTTTAAGCTGGTGACCCGCCCCTTCTTCCATGCCGAATGGGATCACGGTCAGCGCCTTTAATGGCGGCCGCATGCCGGGAATCGCGGGCATGGATGTCTCGATTCCGATGTAGTAGCTGCGCGGGACGCCGCCGCGGACACGGACGCCTTTTCCTTGCCTCGCGAGTCCGTAATACGCCGCGCCGCGAGCGACAGCGTGCATCAAGTCGTCCGCGATCAGTGGTTTAACGGGCTGCGGGAGCCAGCGGTTCAGGGCTTCGAGAATCCGCTCGCGGACCAGCCCGGCGCGCAAGACTCCGCCGTTGAATAATACGTGGGTGGGCGATGCGCCTTGCCGGTCGAGAAAATGCGCGAGATGACGCGTGATCGCGGCGTCGGCGGCGTAGGGCAAGCCGAGCTCCGATAAGCCGCCGTGGCCCATGTCCGGGGCGTCCTTGAGGGCGACGATCGGCAGAAACCCATCGAGCAGGATGCGATTCAAATCCTCGCGCTTCAGCTTAGTCTTGATGGTCCCGCCGACCAGCCCGGTTCCGCGGCCGAGAATCGTGATGGGATGCGTCGATTGCGTGGCTCCTTCAGCTAGCAGGCTTTCTTTAGCGGCACGGCATTGCTGCCACAGGGCGTGAAACTGGATGGAATCCAGCTTCTGGGTCAGGGTTTGGGCGACGCTATGGGCGAGCGCCGCGTCGATATTATCGCCGCCCAGCAAAATATGATCGCCGACGGCGATCCGCTCCAGCGTAATCTCGCCCGCCTGCTCGCGCACGGCGATGAGACTGAAGTCGGTGGTGCCGCCGCCGATATCGATGACCAGAATCAGATCGCCCACGCCGACGATCTCGCGCCAGTTGGGATGCCGTTCGATCCAGTTATAAAACGCGGCTTGTGGCTCTTCGAGCAGGACCACGCCTTTGTACCCGGCCTCCTCGGCGGCTTTTAGGGTGAGCTCGCGGGCGACCGCATCGAAGGATGCTGGTACGGTGACCAGGACCTGGTGAGCGTCAAAGATTTCGTTCGGATGCTTGGCGTTCCACGCATCGCGGAGGTGCTTCAAATAGAGGCGAGAAGCCTCCACCGGCGATACTTTCTTTACTCCTTCGGGCGCGTTTGGAGGCAGGATCGCGGCATTGCGATCTACGCCAGAGTGCGACAGCCACGATTTCGCCGAAGAAACCAGGCGCCCGGCGTTCTCGAGTCCCTTACGCTGCGCCAGCACTCCGGTGATGGGTCCGGCTTCTTCGAGAAACAGGAACGAGGGCAACAGCGTCTCGTCGCGAACTTCGCCTGGATGGACCAGCTGCGGAATCTCAAAAACCTCGACGGCATCGCCTCGGGTGTAGGCGAGGGCGGAATTGGTGGTGCCTAAATCAATTCCTATGACCGGCTTCGATGTGGACATCTCTCGATTCTTATTCTAATCGGCGTTAGAATATGACACACGATGTACCGACAGCTTCCCGTGTTGCTGCTATGCACGATCGCGCACGCCGCCGCGATCTCCGACAAGCCGGAAACGCCGTTCAAACTGGCGACTTTCCAGGTCCAATGGAGGGCCCGCGTGGGCATGGTCCTGGGCAACCGCATTCTGGATCTTTCCGGCGCGAATACCTATGTGGAAAAACAGGCAAGCCTTCCGATAGTGGAAATTCCCACCGAGATGCGAGCGCTGATCGAGCAGTATGCAACCGTTTCTCCGCGTCTCTACCAGATCGCCAACTTCATTAAAGATAAGAATCTTGACGGGCAGCCGTTCTCCTTTGCGCTCGACAAAATTTCCATTAAAGCGCCCATAAAATATCCCTGGAACCTGCTCAACATGGCGGCGAACTACTGGTCGCACGCCAAGGAAATGGGAGTGAACAAGGACGTCAATCCGGATCGCGACGCGCCGTACATCTTCGCCAAATCGCCGCGATCCTGCATCGTCGATCCGGGGACGCCGTTTTATATTCCGGAGGGCCGCGACTGCATCGATTGGGAAGGCGAGCTGGCGGTGATCGTGGGCAAGCCGGCGTTTCACGTTGCCAAAGAGAAAGCCCTCGATTACATATTCGGCTACAGCATCATGTACGACGTTTCCGACCGGGGCGCGCGGGTGCGTAAAGATCCGATGTTCCAAGGTCCCGATTGGTTCAGCGGCAAGAGCCTGGACGGCGCTGCCCCATTCGGCCCCTTCATCGTGCCGCGCCAGTTCATGAGTAATCCGCACGACGTCCACATCATGACGCGAGTCAACGGAGCCGTGAAGCAAGACGGCAATTCCAGCGACATGATGTACGACGTGGAACATCAGATCGCTTATATCTCGTCGATTATGACGCTCTACCCGGGGGACGTGATTTCGAGCGGAACCATGGGCGGCGTTGGCGTCGCTCGAAAGCCGCCTGAGTTCCTGAAGCCAGGCGATGTAGTAGAAATTTCTATCGACGGCATCGGAACCCTGAAGACTCCGATCGCCGCGATGTCGCAGCGTCCAACGAAATGAAACTAAAATTATTCGCCTATATTGCGCTCGCCTGCACGGCGCGCGCGGCCACGCCTACTGCCGATCTTTTAGTCGAGCTGATTCGAGTCGACACCAGTAATCCTCCCGGAAACGAAGCTAAGCTCGACGATCTTATGGCGGCCAAACTGAAGCCGCTGGGGTTCACGATCGAGATCTTTCCCACGCCTCAACCTGGGAAATCCCACCTGATCGCTCGGCTGAAAGGAGACGGCAGTGCGAAGCCCGTGCTGATCGCGTCGCACGCGGATGTCGTCGGAGTCGAACGCAACAAATGGACGGTCGACCCGTTCGCCGGCCTGATCAAAGACGGCTATGTGTGGGGACGCGGGGCAATCGACTTCAAGGGCGGCATCGCGGTGTTCGCCGAAGCCGTGATGCGCCTGGCTCGCAACAAGGTTCCGCTGAAGCGCGATGTAATTTTCATGATCGAAGCCGACGAAGAGGGCATGCCGATGAACACTTCGTGGCTCGCGCAAACCCATTTCGACCGGATGGACTGCGAATTCGCGCTGAACGAAGGCGGCTGGATCATCAAGCGTCCCGACGGCAAGGTTCGCTACATCAGCGTCTCAACTAACGATAAAACGTCGACGTCTCTGGTCCTGACTGCGCGGGGAACGTCGACGCATTCGTCGATGCCGCGTCCCGATCAGGCGATTTTCCACTTGGCGAAAGCGTTAGCGAAGCTGGCCGATTATGAAACCAAGCCGGAGCTGACGGCCAGCACTCGCCAATTCTTTCTCACGCTCGCCAAGACCAGTGAACCGCCGATGTCGACCTATTTTAATAACCTGGTGAACAGCAAGGATCCAGCCTTGGTTGCGCAGGCGGATCGCGAAATCAGCAAGGACGTTCTGCTGCACGCGATCATGCGCAACACGCTCGCGCCGGTGCTGCTCCAGGCGGGATTTCGCAGCAACGTGATTCCTGGCTCGGCCGATGCGACCATCAATTTCAGAACCATCCCCGGCACCACGCCGGAAGATCTGATGGCCGAGATGAAGCGCGTCATCGGCGACCCGACCATCGAAATCGCGCCCGCCAAAGGCGCCGGCGGCCTGAACACGGCTGCGTCGAAGGAATCGCCGACGAATACGAGTTTGTATCAAGCCCTGGTCGATAGCGCGGGCAAGGTCTGGCCCGGAGCTCCGGTCACGCCGTACCTGTTTCAAGCCGGCACCGACGCCGCCGCGTGGCGCAGCCGCGGGATTCCGGTCTACGGCATCTATCCTTATCCAATTTCAAACGACGACCTGAGCCGTATGCATGGAAACGACGAGCGCGTTCCGATCGAGTCGCTGGAACAGGGCACCGACTTCGTCTACCGCACCTTGCTTCAAGTGGCCGCGAAATAGGAGTATATTTGCTCCATGGAGCTCGATCGCAGACTTTTCATCACCAGCCTGGGCGGCGCCGCCGCGGTAGCCGGCATGGATCACGAAGCACGCGCCGAAGCACTTGAAGATTACATGGCCGATCTGCTGGACGCTCCGGCAGACGACACCAAACCGAAGTTTCCCACCGTCGCCGAGCTTGACGATCAGATCGAGACGCGGCCTTTCCGTCGCGGCGGCGGCAGCATCTTCGTCGCGGGGCGCGGAAACGTCAAGAAGCTTCCGCCGATGCCCGCCAAGCCGACGCTGCTGGATTTCTTCAATCTGCGATTCTCCACTGTGAATCACGTGTTGCAGAGCGCCACTGACGCGATGAAGAAAGGCCAGAACGACGAGATTATTCTCGCGTGTCTGCTGCACGACGTAGTGCAAACCATGATCAAGACCGATCACGGCTGGTGGGGCGCACAGTTGTTCGAGCCGTACGTGTCTCCGAAAGTAACCTTCGCCATCCGCTACCACCAGGCGCTGCGCTTTTATCCGGATCACACCGTCGGCTACGAATATCCCGACCTATATAAGAGGATGTTCGGTGAGGATTACACTCCGCCGCCGCATATTGAGGCCGCTTACAAATACGCGAGGAACCACAAATGGTACATGGAGCCTCGGCTGGTAACGGTCCACGATCTTTATGCGTTCGACCCGAATGCGAAGGTGTCGATCGAGCCTTTTCTCGACATCATCGGGCGTCAGTTCAAGCAGCCTAAAGAAGGCTTGGGGAACGACAATAGCCCGACGGCTCACATGTGGCGGACGATGATCGCTCCGGATACGCCGCTTTAGGGATTCGGCTGATAAATCTACATCGACCGCTCCCTATGGTCGCGGCTCATTGGGAGCGGAGAAAAGAAAGGGGCAGGCCGTGAAGCCTGCCCTTTCAATTCGTAACTGAATTTCCGGCTACGCCATCACTTTGACGAACGCGGTCTGGAATTTCTCCATCTCTTCCTTGGTCCCTACCGACACCCGGATGTGAGTCGGCATGCTGGGCCACGGGCGTCCTACGAACACGTTTTCTTTCCGCAGCAGCGCGATTGCGTCGCGTGTGGGCTTCTTCGTGTCCACCATGAATTTGTTGGAGACCGATGGGATGGTCGTGAACCCGTGCTTGCTCAAGTACGCGATGGTGCTGTCCCGATTGTCGGCGTTGTATTTCTTGCGCTCCGGAATGACCGTCTTCGATTTCAGAGCAGCCATCGCGCCCGTCACCGACACGACCGGATTCCAGTTAATGCCGAAACCGCGAGTTTTCTTGAGCAGGTCGGGCCGCGCGATCGCGACGCCCATTCTCAGGCCCGCCATCCCGTAAATCTTTGAGAACGTGCGCAGGATAATGACGTCCTTATCGGCTGCCACCATCTTCATGCAGGTGAGCTCGTCCTTGCCAGCCAAATGGATGTACGCTTCGTCGATCAGCACGATCGATCCGGCCGCTTGTTGGCGACCAGCCACTCGATGTCTTCCTTCTTGGTCAGAGTCCCGGTGGGATTGTTCGGATTGCAGATGTAGATGAGACCGGCGTTTTCCACCGCGGCCATCGCCTTCACGTCGTGCGAATAGTCCTTGTTCAAAGGAACGTTGACGATCTTCGCCCCGACGAACTTAGCCGCTTCCGCGCCCGCTTCGTAGCCCGGATCCGCGATGACGAACGGACGCGTAGGCGAAGTGAACGACAGAACCGCTTGCAGCAGCGGAGCGCTGGACCCATCGTGCACCTGCACGTAGCTCTGCTTCACGCCTTCCTGCGATGCCAGCAATTCCGATAGCTCGGCCGGCAGATAGAACCGGTAACGGCCGCCATCCGGCAGAACTTCCCGCATGGCTTCCAGGGCTTCCTTACAGGGACCCAGCGGATTTTCGTTGTTATCCAGCTTTACGGCGCCGGGGGGCAGCTTGCGGCTGTCGATGGCGACCTGCGCCAGGGCGAATTCGGAGGTAAACGGCAGGGTGGTGCCGGCGGCGAAGATCGACGCCAGTCGGCCAAAGCTCCGACGCGAGAATCCGCGCTTCAGAAAATCATTCTGCTGCTCGGTAGTCAGGTTCATGTTCATTTTCTCCTTCGCAAGTTGGGTGGCGTCCGCATCATCGGCAGTCGAGGCCTCAAGGCGAAAGGCGACGTCAATACGCCGAGATTATCCTATCGGCTGTAAAGAAGTCAAACGGCGCTGGTTATAATCAAGAACTATTATGCTGCGCCGCGACTTTCTCAACAATACTTTGCTCGGTGCCGGAGCCGCGCTGCTGCGCCAGGCTGCTCCCGCGGCCGAAACCGATACCTTCACCGGATACGGGGGCGTGGGGGACTACGCGGCGTCGAATGGAGACCCGTGGCCGGTGATCTCGGTGGGCCACAAGCTGCGCGCCGGCGTCTACGACCCCTCGGGACCCGACGTGATCGATACCGGCGAGTCGTTCGACCTGTTGATTGTCGGCGCTGGCCTCAGCGGCTTGGGCGCGGCCTACTATTTCGCGAAGGCGAGCGGCGGGCAGAAGCGCTGCCTGATCCTCGAAAATCATGCGATGTTCGGCGGGCACTGCAGGCAGAACGAATTCATGGTGAAAGGCGAACGGCTGATCGGCCCGCAGGCTTCGAACGATTTCGGCATTCCGCGAGCAGGGTCGGGCACGCAGATGGATGAGCTGTTCACGGAGCTGAAGATTCCACGCGAGTTCGCCTGGCAGGAATGGGACCCCGCCTTGGGTCGGCTGCGTATCCCGCGCGACAATTACTCCCACATGGACGGCATCAACGACACGCAGGTGGACGTCGGATACTGTTTCGATGGCGCGGGCAAATTGTGGCGCCACAACATCTTCGCGAATAATCTGGAAGGCACGCCGTTCCCTGAAAATGTCAAGCGCGACTTGATGAAGTGGCGGACTACCACGGGCGGAGCAGAAGAAGTCCGCCGCCATCTGGATACCATCACCTATAAGCAATATATCGAAGGCGATCTCGGCCTTAGCCCGGAGGTGACGAAGTTCGTCGAGCCCGTGGTCGGCCTGATCTGCGGGGCGAGTCCGGACGCGGTGTGCGCCCGCGCGGGGCACAACCTGGTGAGTCCGATGGACGCGCGCGCCACCATCTCGTTTCCCGGCGGCAACACCACGTTTGCGCGCCACTTGGTACGGTCTCTGATCCCGGATTCGATGCCTGGCGATTTGAATTTCACCGATGTGCTGAATCAATCCATTCGTTTTGACGCGCTGGATCGCAAAGATGCGCCGACGCGGATCCGGTTGAACTCTACGGTGATCCGGCTGTCGCATGACGGCTCCGGCGTGGCCGTGGTGTATGAAAACGGAGGCAAACTGTACCGGACGCGGGCTCGCTCCGCTGTGGCGGCATCCGCAGGATGGGTGAACCGCCGCACCATCGCGGACCTTCCGGAATCCATTCGAACCGCGTATGAGGAGTTTCAATACGCTCCCGCGATGAGCGTGAATGTGGCGCTGAACAACTGGCGCTTCCTGTATAAGCGGAGAGCCCCGGCGGTGCGGTATTTCGACGGCGTCTTCGGATGGTCCTGCAATATCCGGCAGAACATGGTGGCGGGCGAGTATCGTCCGCCGCTCGATCCCGAGCGGCCCACCGTTCTGACGTTTTATCTGGGCCTGTACACTCCGGGACGTTCCGCGGCTGAGCAGGGCGACCTGGGTCGAAAGAACATGCTGGCCACCAGCTACGCGGATTATGAGCGCCGGATTCGCACGCAAATGCGGCTGCTGTTCCGCCCGGCGGGTTTCGACGCCAATCGCGATATCGCGGGAATCGTTCTAAATCGATGGGGACACGCGCGGGTGCTTCAGCCGCCGGGATTTTATTATGGCCGCGACGGAAAACCGGCGGCTCGCGGGATCGTCCAGAAAGGCTTCGGGAAAATCGCCATCGCACACGCGGAGTTGAACGGACATCAGAACGCCACCGGAGCGCTCGCACAGGGCCGGCGCGCGGCAGAGCAGTTAGCCGGCGCTGAGCCCCGGTTATAATGTGTCCCATGAAACTGTTCTGGATTGCTGCGATCGCGGGCACCGCGTTTGCGCAGGAAACTCCCACCGAGAGGGACGCCGCTAAGAGCGTGCTGCAACAGATGTCCGTGCTCGAAACTTCGCTGGATGTACCGACCATTGTCGAGAGGCTGACCGCCAGCAATCCAGCCCGCGACCAGGCTGCGGCGCGTGCGAAGCAGTTGATGGACAAGGAACTGATGGCGGTGGCTGACGACATCACCACTCATCCCGAAATCGGCTTTGAGGAGACCCGGTCCATCGCGAAATTGATCGATTATCTAAAGGCGCACGGCTTCGAGATAACCACTGGCCAGGCTGGAATGAAGACCGCGTTCGTAGGCCGCTACAAGGGCAACCACGGGTCCCCGAACCTGGGCGTGATTCTCGAATATGACGCGCTCCGCGGCACCACGCGAGCGTTCCACGGCGACCAGCACAGCTCGCAGGGTCCCATCGGCATTGCGGTGGCGGTGGCGATCGCGGAGGTGCTGGAGAAGACGCACATGCCGGGCAGCATCACGGTGTTCGGGACTCCCGGCGAAGAAATGATGCCGCCGAATGCCAAGACCGAGTTGAACAAGGCCGGCGTGTTCAAGGGCATGGATATTCTGGTGCGCAGCCATTCTTCAAGCGTCACGTCGCGTCCCGGGGTTGGGTTCGGCACCTGCTGCCTGAACATCGACGGCGTGAAATACACGTTCAGCGGGGCGCCGTCGCATCAGATGACGCCGTGGGCGGGGCGGAACGCGCTCGAAGCGGTGATTCAGTTATTCAACAACATCGACGCGGTGCGGTCGAGCATCCGGCCAGAGGCTCGTATTCAGGGCGTGATCGTCGAAGGCGGCGCGGCTCCGAACGTGGTGCCGGATCGCACCGTCGCCGATTTCTATATTCGCTATCCCGACGAAGTTTATCTCGCCCAGGTGCGGGAGTTCGTGGATAACGCGGCCAAGGCGGCGGCGCTCGCCACCGGAACGAAGGTGAAGATCGACAACTACGGGCAGGATCGCGACGGAATTTCGGTCGGTTCGCTGTCGGAGCTGGCGTTCGCGTACATGAAGAAATACGGCGCGACCAAGATCGCCGAAGCTCCGGGCAAACCGCAGGGCTATGAAGAGACCGGCAGCGTGTCGAGCGAGATTCCCGGCGTGGGATTCTCAGCCGCCACATCGAACTGGCCGAATCACACCTACGAAATGGAAGCCGACGCGCTGACGGATGTCGGCCACCATGGATTCGACGTGGATGCCCAGGCCATGACCGCGCTGCTCTACGACTTTCTGACGAAGCCGGAATATCGCGGGCAAGTTAAGCGCGAGTTCGACGGCATTCACCGGATGTTCGAGGAGTACAAGACGTCGCTGGTGAAGGTGTATCCGAAGCCCAACGTGCCGGATCCGAAATAGTCGGGCAGACGCCGGCTTAGTAATCGATACCCTTCCAAAAATCGGGAGCGTTTACATACTCGAAGCGATCGGGATTGCTCTTTACCAGCAATTCGGCATCTTCATTCCAGAAGGTCCCGTGATATTGGTTATCCACGTCGCGAATCACGCTGTAGCCGAGCTGATAATTGCTGAATTCCTTGCTGCGCTTGTCCAGGTCATCCCAGCGTTTGTAGACGCTGCTATTCCATGCATCGTTACGAGCGTGAGCCGCGGCCGCCTGAGCCGCCGCCCTCTGGCCGATGGCGTGAATCGCCTCGATGGCGGGGGCGGCGTATCGCCCCGCCTGCCGCTGTACTTCGGCGCCGTCCACGGAAAAGCTTGAGAGAACGGCTCCCATCGTGGGGCGTTCCTTGGCGGCCAACTCCGTGGGAACGTAGGTTCCCGTCGTGGTGACCATGAAGATGCCTGCGGCTGGAGTGGGAGCGGAAATACAAAAGATTTCATCGAATTCGACGGACTTACCCTCCTCGGAGGTCCCGGTCCCGCTGAAATGAGCGCATCGCTGGCGGGGCGGAGACTGAACTGGAGCGGCGGCGGTAATTTGAACCGCAACCGGAGGCAGATTCCTTTTCCTGCGGAACGCCTGAAATAATTCGATCCTCATCCTCGCCATATCGTTATTCAGCGCGTAGTAAATTCCATTCGCGTAAGATGTGTTGCGGAGCCCGCCGTTCTGAACGGTTTGATAGGTGCGGCGGACGTTCGGATTGTTCAGATCGGAGCCGAGGAAGGCAAGACCCAACTCGGCCGATTCGCCGTCAGGTCCCAGGGCTTCGATGGTTCCACCGCCGCTACCTTGCAGGACTTTCCAGCCTTCTGGCAGATCGACCGAAGCGGTGCGATCGGGCGTGGTGTATTTCCGCAGAGGCGCGATCGCGCCACTGCTTTGGGTTGCGGCGGCAGCTCCCTCGAAAGGATGCCACGCCGTCATCAAAGTCTTTGTCAGGGAGTTGTAATTGGTACCGAAGTGGGCCGCGTCCCCGGAGATCACTCCCGCTTCGACGCGATTCTCGCCGACCTTGGTGACGATGATCATCCCGGCCAGTTGTCCGCCGCCGAGCGTGCGCTTGGTGATGGAGAAAAACGCCGCCACGGATTGAGTTCCGCGCACCTGAAACAGCCTGCCGACCTGCGGCCGATCGCCGTATTGGGTGTGCAAGGATTTGAGCATGGCGCCCATGGCGCCGGATTCGGTGGATTGTCCGTCCACTTTGCCGTAGTTGATCTCGCCGGCACGCGTGTTGACGGTCGTGATGGCCGCGTTCGCCCATGCCAGGGCGGCAAACAGGACCAGAACCCATTTCCGGCTTCGCATAGATCTGCTCTCTCTGGTTATAGCGAAAAAGGGCGTAAGATTGCCTCATCGATAGAGACCTGACAGTATAATTAGGGTAATCTCATGACGCTTCATGACGCATGCCGAACCCGTACTTTCGCCTTGATTCTGGTTGCCTGCGGCCTCCTCGGGCAAGCCGCCGCCGCGCAGCCTCTTGATTCCGGGACCATCACGGATCCGACTTTGGGAGGGATGAAGGCCTTCACCATCGCCATACCGGCGGGATGGAAATTCCAGGGGACGGTCGTCCGCGGTCCGGAGTGCGCTCCCATTTCTTTTCCCGTCTTCCGCTCTTATTCTCCCGACGGCCTCAACGAGATGCGGCTGATGCCGGTGTTCAGCTGGAGTTTCCATCCGGCCGTCAAGATGAATACCGTGGCCGGCTGTCTGCCGATCGATCACACGCTCACCGCGGCGCAGTTCCTGGACCACTTCGTCGAGCTGATTCCGGGCGGCGTTCACGTGATCGGCTCCATCGGCACCGGCCGGGCCTACCAGGGACGGATCGACCGGATGGTCGCTAATCGAAAGGCCAACGGGAATGGCGGCGGCCAAGTGGCGCTCGACGCCGCCGCGTTGCGGGTTGAAACCGTAAACGGCACCTTCGTCATCGAGCAGCGCCTGCGCGCCTGGGTGGAGTGCCGCACCAACAATCAGCTGGGCAAATTCAGCGGAGGCGGCTGTTCCGCTCATGTCGACGTGCTGCGCGCGCCCAAGGGAAAACTGGACGCGCTGATCGCCTTGGACGACGCACGCGACCTGACCAAGCCCGTGAACGATGACGCTTGGCTTGCGGCCATCATGCAGCGGCAGCAGCGTGAAGGCGCAGCCCGCATCGCCGCCCTGCAGCAAACCGAAGCCCGGCAAATGGCCATGCTCCGCACGCAGTATGAGCAGATGCAAGCGACCATGAACCGCAACCACGCCGCCTTCATGGCCCAGCAGGAATCGCAGTTCCGCAGCTCCATGAACAACGCCAATAATGCGATGAACGCCCGCACGACCGCCGCCTCTGATTGGGTCGACTATGCCCTGGATCAGCAGACCGTAACCGGTTCCGGCGGGACCGTGAAGGTCTCGAGCGCGTACTCGCAAACCTGGTCGAACGGCCAGAACCAATGGTTTCAGACCAACGATCCCAACGCCAATCCCAACGGCGTGATCCCCGGCAACTGGACTCCAAACACCAGGGTCCACGGCAACGGCCAGCCTCAGTAGGAATTCTTGAGATGAGCAAGATGTTGTCCGCCGCGGCCGCCGCGCTGCTCTTGGCGGCCATCCCCGTCTGGGCGCATCACGCCTTCGCGGCCGAGTACGACGTAAACAAGCGCGTCACAATCTCCGGGACCGTGGCCAGGTTCGACTGGACCAATCCCCACGCGTGGCTGTATGTCGACGGGAAGGACGAAAGCGACAATGTCATCCGCTGGAGTTTCGAAATGGGCAGCCCCAACGGCCTGCTTCACCGCGGCTGGAGACGGTTGGAGTTGAAGAAGGGCGATCCAGTCACGGTGGAAGGTTTTCGCGCGAAGGACGGCAGAAATGTCGCCAACGCCGCCACCGTAACCCTGCCGGGCGGCCGGAAGCTATTCGGAGGGTTTCAATCCACACCCGGGGCGCCCGTCAAGTAGCGAGATCGATTCAGAATGTCGACGGCATGGTCTTGCGCCAGGCGTCGTAGCGGATCCGAAGCGTCTTCACCGGATTCAAGCTTTCGCCGGGCTTGGCGCCTTTAGGATGCTCGGGAGACGGCTGGGAAACGGTGATGTACATCGCGTACTTGCCGTCGTTATGCGACGCACCGCTCACGTCACTGGGATTCGCCATCAGGATGAAAGCCACGTGCGCGTGTTTGGTGTCGCAGGGGATCCCATCGGGGGGATTGGCCGGGCATGAGCAGCGAGTATCGCCGCCATTGGCATCTCCGGCTTCGAGCGCGGCCAGCACTCGATCGGTAATCGAGCCCTTCGAACCGGCGAGCGCTTGCGCGGCTTTGCGAATCGCGCCGGATCGAATCGTGTTGCCTTGCACCTGATAGTAAATATTAGTGCCTGGAACGCGCCCGGGGACATGCAGGGTCTCGAAGCTGTTGTTCAACCCCGAGTGGCCCGCCGACCGGCCTTGCATGTCGAGAATGCCGAACTGGCGCGATTGAAACTGCGGATCGGCGCTCAGCTTCTCGATAATATCTTTCGGGTCGGTGCCTTTGCGCAGCTCGTTGAAGATCAGCATCTGATTCTGATGCGTCTGATCCGCGGCGGCCTGGCAAGTGGCGATACCCTGGCCGGGAACCACTACGGCGAGGGCGGTCATCATGGCGTCGTCCGTGGTATCGACGCACGAGGCGGCGGCGATCGCCACACGCTTTGTGTCTTGGTCGATGGCGATAACGGACCACGTCGCCAGCGCCGCGCTCTCAAAGTACAGCAGCGGCGCCAGCAGGAACAACGCCTTCTTCATGGCTTCTTTTTAGAAACCGAATCCTTGGGTCCCGCCCAGCCGCTGATCTGGAGATTAAATCCATCCGGATCGCTGACGTGGAAGCTGGAGTAGCCGGGAATTCCGCCGCCGGTGTCGGGCTTGGCGGTGTCGGTCAGCAGCTTGCGGCGCAGCAGCTCTTCCTTCACCTGATCGGTGTCCCAATCGTAGATTCGATACGAAATGTGATCGACCAGGGAGGTGACCGGCGGGCGATTGCCACGGCCGTTTCCGCCGCCTGCCGCAGCCGCGGGCGCTGGGGGAGCTGCTGCCGGAGCCGCGGGGGCCGTCGCGGCGGTTCCGTCGGCATTGCGCGGGCGGAAATGATTTCGCGCCAGCAGCATGGAGGTGCCGAAGTACAGCTCGCACTGGGTCTTCCCGTTGTCGTTCTTAACCTCCATGCCCATCAGGTCGGCATAGAAATCGCGCGTCACGCGATAGTCGTTCACCTGGTAAGAAATGTGATCGAGCTCGGCCGTCTTGAACGGCGAATTCGCGGCCCCGGACTGCCCGGCGGGCGTCTGCGCGGCAGCCGTCCCACCCATCGCGGCGGTGCAGGCGATGGCCAGGTTCTGGATCAGTTGGCGGCGGTTCACGAAACCTTGTTCGAAGTCGCGAATCAGCTTGGTTATGAGTTGTTCCATGAATAGAGAATCTCCTCGAATACACTACCATGCCGACGGCATGAACGGTGCGGCGATTTTTCGATGCTCAATTACCTGAGGAGTCACTTTGCCGGACGGAACCAGAGCACCTGATTCTTACTGGTGACGCCCGTGAAAATCTCGCCTCGCCGGTCTACGGTGACCGAATGTAAACCGTTCGATTCAACCGATCCCAACACCTTGCCGGTCTTGCGATCCAGCTTCACGATCCAGCCCGGCGAGGGCACCGGCGTATCGATGGTCTGCATGGTCGCCCAAATCACTCCGCCTTTCGCCTCGACGCAGTAGGTGCGGCCCAGCGGCCATTCGCCCAGGAATTTCCCATCGAGATCGAATTTCTGCACCCGCCCATTCTCGCGGTCGGCAACGTAGAGAATATTATCCTTATCGATGGTGATTCCATGCGGCAAACGGAACTGCCCGGGACCGTTTCCCGCGGTTCCCCACTGGCGCACTCGTTTTCCGTCAGGCGTATATTCGAGGACACGCGCGTTGCCGTAGCCATCGGTGATGAACAGGCGGCCGTGTGGGCCGAAGGTGATGTCGGTGGTCCCGACGAAGCGGCTGCGGCGGCCGGTGGGCTGCTCACCCACGTCGATCTGCATCAGCTTTTGTCCCTCCGGCGTGAATTTGATCACGGTGGAGCTCTCGGCGTCGACGGTCCAGACATTTCCCGCAGGATCGATGCGGATGCTGTGCGGGATCTTGTAGAGTCCCTTGCCCCAGCTTCGCAGGACCTTGCCTTCGCGATCGATTACCACGACCGGATCCGCCTTTTCTCCGCGCTGTAGCAGATAAATATTCCCGTTGCGATCGACGTCGACCCAGGAAATCATGCCCAGTTCGAAGCCTTCCGAGGGCGGGTGAACCACGAGCTCGCCGGTCTTTAGAATCTCCTTGGGCGCGGCGTCGAGCAGCGAGTGGAGATGCGCGGTGGCGGCTTTCTTCGCCGGATCATCGGGGGCGGGCGTCGCGGGCGCCTGAGGAACCGGTGTCTGCGCGGAGAGCGCGATGGATAGCAGCAAAGGGCAAATAGTTTTCATGATTATTGAGCGCACCGGAATCCAATCGTGATGGACCGTTCTAGCGGGTCCGTATAGTTTCGAAAGCTGGGCATGAGATTTCGTTCTTCCGCGTCGTTCCAGCCGCCTCCGCGAAAGACTTTGTATTGCCCGGTCTCGGGTCCACGCGGATTCTTGAGCGGACTGACGCTGTAATAATTTCGCTGATACCAGTCGTTGGTCCACTCCCAAACGTTGCCCGCCATATCGTAGAGTCCGTATCCGTTGGGCGGAAATTTTCCCACCTCGATCGCCCGCGTGGAACTAAAGTTCGCCGGCGGTTTGGCTCTCGCGCCGCGGCCGCCCTCGGGTTCGCCCGCCGCGGAAAATGAATCGCCCCATACAAATTTTTTCCGGTCGAGGCCGCCGCGGGCCGCTTTTTCCCACTCGGCTTCGGTCGGAAGGCGCTTCCCGAGCCATCCGCAATACGCCTGCGCCTGATACCAATCGACGTTATAAACCGGCAGCGTCTCCTCGCCTTTGGGGATTTTCCCCTGCGGCCAATGCCATGGTTTTACGCCGCCTTTGGCGTCCAGAAACGCGGCGAAATCCCGATTGGTAACCTCGTATTTGTCGATCGAAAAAGCGTCCAGAAAAACCCGGTGCGCGGGAAAATCATCCTGGCGGTCGCGCTCGAAGAAGCCGATGGCGTCGGGGAGAAAAAAATGGACGCGGCCCATCCAGTAGGGGCCTTCGGGAATGGCCGACATCGCCGCTGGTCGCCCGCCAACGCGGCGACGCTGCCCAGGACGCTAAATAAATAGAGTATCGATCGCATCGCCGCTCAGAAATTCCGATCCGCCGATCGGAGCGGTTTGCAGGTAATGATAGGCGCGGCCGGAGGGCGTGTTTTCAATGGTCTTGCTCCAATCGATTCCGAGCGCCGAGTAAATCGTCGCGACCAGATTGTCGAGATAGGGATGCTCCTTATGCTCCCACCCGGTGTCGGTGCATTTGGATGCATCGGCATCGGTCCTTCCGATGATCCGGCCTGCTTGACGCCGCCGCCGATGAACAGTGACGTGAAGGTCTGATCGTAGTGGTCGCGGCCGGCGACGTTGTTCATGAAGGATGCGGCCGAACTCGCTGGTGACAACGACCAGGGTCTCGTCGAGCAGCGTCTTGCCCGGCTCATGGCTGGGTGTCGATTCCAGATCCTTGATCAGGCGCGTGAAGGCGCGATCCCAATTGGCGCACTGCGCGTGGGTCGCTGGCTTTGCTGTGATCGAGACGTAAGCGTGGCGATCCCACTGGGTGTTGTCGGAAATGTAAATGAATCGGGTCTGGCGAGCTTAGCGAGGCGGTCCCGCAGAGGCGCGTTCTCGCGGCCAGGAAAGACCAGCTGAGAGATGTCGCCGGCGTACACCAGGCCGGCCAGCGCCAGCGTGGCCGGGTCGGCTAGGCCGGAGCCGGTGACCGCGGCGCGTATCTTGCCGCGCAGGTTCTCGTAATAGACCGGATCTACCAGGCGGTAGCCGACCCGCTTGGCGATGAACAGCAGCCACACGGTCTCAGACCGGAGCAGCCCATCTGTCCAAGCTAAGGTCGATTTGACGCGGCAATCTACAGTGAATTAGGAATCGTTCCCTCGCAGGCACAGACGACCATCTCGAACGTATTGGGGAGGTGTCAGCTTTAGCCGTGGAGAGTATGTCCAATCTCTTCACAATTATAAACCAGACAGAGGACAAATGGATGGCGTCAAATGACCTATTTACGGCATTGGTCGTGGATGTCCTGCTGAACAGCTTGAAGGTCACTCTATGTGGTGTGGACAATGATGATAGAGGGCGTGTGGTCGTTGAAGTTATCGTCAATTGTTGCCGACTTATAGTTGTCAAGAGTGATAGAATAGTTAGAGTTTTCCATAAATCGATTCCTCCGCATATCAGAAAAGTTTAGTAGTATTTAATTAATTCAGTTCACTTTAGTTGTATAATTAGGCAGATTGCAAGCGCATCCTGATGAGGGATATCACTCTCTTCGCCTCACACTATAATCATAGCCAAGATAAGGACTTTTTGCAATAGCATTTGACTGACAACTAAAAGACAACTTAGAAAAGCAGGTCGCCAATGATCTTAGTAGGAGATTCTACCTATGTACAAATAATGAGCTTATTATTGATGTTAGAACAGCAACAGGGATGAATTGTATAAGACTATAGCAAACAAGGTCTATGCGGGTAGGAATAATCATATTTTTTAGATGATAACGCTTTTGCTTGTCCGTATGATATTCAACCATATCATACCAGCAAGTGCTCCAACAGGAGTAAGACAGGTTCCAAGATTAAGACCTATAAGAATACTTTGCATGAATGCAAGTTGGGACGTAGTTTGAGTACTATGTATACGTTGCAGAATCTCTGCAATAATTGCAGCTGATGGAAGATCATTTAAAATATTTACCACCATACTGGTGCCTATTGTACCAAATACAGACACAATTGGTGGAGGAAAATTTAAAAGGTTTGTTAAAAAAGGAATAACTTCGTTGGTGATAAAACGAGTTTTTATTAGCTCTGCTACGAGTGAGAAGTAAAACATACTAAAAAAGAAAATACCATAAGGAATTCCTTAAAAGATGCTGTTATTTCTACTATTGCTGTTTTTGTTGATTTATATATATTAATCCAATTGCTCCAACAAATGCTGGTATAATGGCGTAAAAAAGGCTGCGATGTGTGTTTGTAGCAAATATGACAAGGAGAAATGTACCGCAAAAAAGCAATGTCCAACACAGCATACTTAGTGTAAAAGAAGAAAATTCATAATTTTCTTGCATAGTATAGTTATCAACATATTCCCATTGCCACCTTTGAGGAAAGAATTTTACTACAGTAGTAATAATAAAAAGTGCAATCAGACTTAATGCAGTACAGAGGATAGTCGGGATTATCATTAGCGAGGTATATTGAAGGAATGAAAAATTCAGTGTCTTTGCAAAAATAATATTCGTCGGTGATCCCCATAGTTGTCCCATAGCAGTAATGTTTGCCACCACGAATTCGCCTATAAGTAATAATTTAACGTTTTTTATTTGTGATTGCACAGCAATTGAAAAAATAATTGGAGTGAGCACGATGATAACAAGGTCGTTCGTTGTGGCGTATGCGAGTATACTTGAAAGCAAAAAGATGCAAAGAATAAGTATGTGCATATGTCCACGAGCCATTTGAATAAAGTGATAGGCTATAAATGCGAAAAACCCTGAGCGATCAAGTCCTTGAGAAAGAAATGCCATACAAAAAATAAACATAATAATATCTATTTTTTGTAAAAACGCAGTCAGTATAGTTGGTACATGAAGCGCCCCTGTGAATAAAGCTAAGATAAAAAGCAACAGAGGGATAGATATTTCCCTATGAATACCAAATTTTTTTTGTAATGTTATTTCAAAAGGGACATGCTCGCCAAACACAATAAGAACAACACCAGCGATTGCAAGTACAAAAAGTGTTATACTTGTTACATTTGAGAATATAAACGTAGATATCAATATTCCTAAAGTAGCTAATGTGATTGGATAGGAGCGAAGCAAATTAATAAAATTTTTCATGTTTGTAATTATATACTCTACTTTATTTGTCTGGCAAGAGCGATTATTGCTTGTTTACTTTGACTACTAGATGCCTATCCTAGCCTAGCAAGGCCTCTTTTCTTGATCTTGACTCCGCTGCCAAGGTATAATCCACAAGAAGCGCCAAGGATGGGTTCAGTAGCAAGTGAGTGACTTTCCTATAGTCATGTGGTCATGAAACAAACATAGAGGAGAGTTGCTTGCTGCTATCTGATAAGCGTATTATGGAGAAGCGGAAGTGTGGCAATATTGTGATCGAGCCTTTGTGACAGCGTCATCTGGGCACAAACTCCTATGATTGCCGCGTTGGGGAGTGGTATTTTCAGGGTAATGCCAATGTGGAGGTGATGCACTTGGATATGCCTGAGGAAATTCGGCGCTACTGGGGTGAACCTCGCAGAGCAGAAGATGGCAAGATTGCTATCCGTCCTGGCACGACTATTCTTGGCGCACACTCAGGAGATTGCGGGTGGTCACCATGGGTACCTCGCCAAAATGTATTCGCGTAGCACCGTTGCCCGCTCTGGCCTCTCTGTCTGCCGCTGTGCTGGTGTTGGTGACGTTGGGTATATCGGGCGGTGGACCATGGAGATTAGTAACCACACACAGACGGCTATCTGGATTCCTGTCGGCTTCCGCATTTGCCAGCTGACCTTTGAGTATGTTGGTGAGACACTCAAAGAGTATCAGGGCAAATATGGCAAAGATGGCAATCAAGATGATCAATGGACGCCTGAGGATA